>NZ_JAUBSB010000015.1:0-128010 GCF_036702135.1 Microcoleus sp. LAD1_D3
TCGCTTCTGTGATTTATTGCGTAAGCGTTGCTTGCCGTAGGCGTCGCATCCCTCTTTAAAAACTGTCCGGAGTATTGCTAAATGAAAAACTATTGCTGCTTTAATTTGCTGTTCTACTTCCTCGATTGTTCTTCCTGTTCCTAGGCCTCCGGGGATCTCTGGGAAAATAAGCCGAAGAATTCCTGTTCCTAGGCATCCCGGGAACTATGGTAAAATAAGTCGAAGAATTGCTTTCTGATTTCTGGATGCCAATTGCATAAATTCTAATTCTGCTTTGAGTATATGCTTTTGGGTTTGCCAACACAATAGACCCTTCTGGAGTCAATTCCCATCTGTCGCGAGGCGAATTTGTTTCTACATATCGTTTAACCAAGCCATCAGCAGCCAGTTTTTTTAAGACAACCATCATGTCAGGTTCTCGCGGTACATCTCTACGGGAAAGTGCATTCGCGAGTTCGTACCAACTCCACTTTCCTTGACCTTTAGCTACTAATTGCAGCAGCACTAATTCAAGCTGGGTTAATTGAGTTAGGTTTTTCATCAAAATTCCTCTACGCTCGGATGAAATAAAACGCCGAATCCTTCTTTTAATTTATAATCTTCAAGAGTAGCTGTGTGAGCATTGTTCCAAAGTTCATAAGCCTGATCCGGGTCAGGGGGTTGTCCTGTTGGGTAGCCAAGCTTTTTATACCTAAGATACTCGCGTAACTCGTGAGTATAAAAGCGTAAATCAACAGGCTCAGCTACAAGGGTTTGGGTGGCGATACTTCTTAACCTTTCAACCATTTTTAGCTCAGCTTCACCAACTGGCTTAAATCTGCGAACATGAGCTTCAACTAAGCCAACGCCTTTATCAGTAATTTTAACATTTTGATAAGATAAGTTGAGAATCTTGCCGCCAGCTTTTGAGGGAGTGAAAGGTCTGCCACTTATTGCACCTTTTTCTAACATTGTATTCGAGTGGCTTTAATCTATCCGTAGTTAACAAAGTTCTGAAACGCTTAGATGTTAGACCTTGCAAGTCTCGACGCGAGAGAAGAGACTCTCTATTCCCCCTATTCCCCACAATGGTGCCCTCACAAAAATTGTGAATTCTAAATTCACCTGTTTCTTTCGCAACTTTTGGGGCGGTGTAGAAGACTTCGGCGGTGCGTCCACATCTAAGAAAGGCGCTCCTCCCATTCCGAGGGCTGTCTTCCCACCATCAGCAGTAACAAGTTGAGGAGACTCGTCCGAAGTATCGGCAGTCACAATCCAAATCGTTTCATCTGGCATAAGTGTTTAAGACTCCCAACTATCTAGATATTTTTGCTAGATACGATCGCCCACAATAATTTTCTATTCTACCTGAAATTTATCAACCGTTAAACAAGCCCCCGGATTCATCTGTGGAATGGGTATCCTGGCAGCCCGGAATGTTAAATTTTAATACTAAAAAATCGATCGCCCGATCGCCCAAAACTACATAAAGTGAGTTACAAGTTCGATCGTACTTCTATCAAAAATCCTAAATCCCAAAACCTCATTGCCCAAACAGACCCTTTCTGTGCAAACCTAAAAAACAGCAGACACAATTTTATAAACTCTAATTACAGAACACTAGCAACCAGTTATGCAAACTCTGCCGAACCCCACTAAAACCCTCACCACCGAACCAACCTTCGACACCACCATCAAACGCCGCAAAACCCGGCCCGTCAAAGTCGGTAGCGTCACCATCGGCGGCGGCTACCCCGTCGTCGTACAGTCGATGATTAACGAAGACACCCTCGACATCGACGGTTCAGTCGCCGGAATTCGGCGCTTGCACGAGATTGGCTGCGAAATAGTCCGCGTCACCGTGCCCAGCATGGCCCACGCCAAAGCTTTAGCCGAAATCAAGCAAAAACTGCACGCCACCTACCAACCCGTGCCCCTCGTTGCCGATGTCCACCACAACGGCATGAAAATTGCCCTGGAAGTCGCCAAACACGTAGACAAAGTGAGAATCAATCCCGGACTTTACGTGTTCGAGAAGCCGAAAGCCGACAGAAGCGAATACACCGACAGCGAATTCGCCGAAATTGGCGAAAAAATCCGCGAAACCCTGGAACCTCTGGTAATTTCCCTGCGCGACCAAGGCAAAGCTTTGCGAATCGGCGTTAATCACGGTTCCCTCGCCGAACGGATGCTGTTTACCTACGGCGACACGCCCGAAGGCATGGTGGAATCGGCCCTGGAATTCATCAAAATTTGCGAATCCCTCGACTTCCGAAATATCGTACTTTCCCTGAAAGCCTCCCGTGCACCCGTGATGGTTGCTGCTTACCGCTTGATGGTGCACCGGATGGACGAACTCGGCATGGATTACCCGCTACATTTGGGCGTGACGGAAGCAGGAGACGGCGAATACGGCCGCATCAAATCCACCGCAGGCCTTGCACCGCTGCTGACTGACGGTATCGGCGACACCATCCGCGTCTCGCTGACAGAGGCCCCAGAAAAGGAGATTCCGGTTTGCTACAGCATTCTGCAAGCCTTGGGACTGCGGAAAACGATGGTTGAGTATGTCGCTTGTCCTTCCTGCGGTCGCACTTTGTTTAATTTAGAGGAAGTTTTACACAAAGTGAGAGAGGCGACCAAGCATCTCACCGGTTTGGACATAGCAGTAATGGGCTGTATTGTCAATGGGCCCGGAGAAATGGCTGATGCTGACTACGGCTATGTCGGGAAGCAACCGGGTTATATTTCGCTGTACCGGGGCCGGGAAGAAATTAAGAAGGTGCCGGAAGACCGAGGCGTGGCAGAATTGATTGACTTGATTAAATCGGACGATCGCTGGGTTGATCCTTAATTGCTGTCGATCGCTCCTAATGCCTGTTGTTAAACCCGGAGATCCCCCCTAGCCCCCCTTAGTAAGGGGGGGACAAGAGCGCTCAAAGTCCTTGTTAAGGGGGGGACAAGAGGGCTCGAAGTCCCCCTTTTTAAGGGGGATTTAGGGGGATCTAGGCTTCGGTACAAACATGGAGATAGAAGGTTTCAGTCTTAAGTTGACACCGCAGAACTCGGCAAAGTTGAATAATATATGTACGCCAAAGGCGAGCGGGCCTTGCCTGTGTTAGATTGAGCGTAATTATTCTGAACTCTTTTCCTCCCGCGCGTCACACAAATGGTTATAACAAAACGAGGGCTTGTTCTAAGTGCAGCAGCGGTGGTACTCACTGCCGTAACTCTTGCGAACACTGGTTGCAGTTCTAAATCTCTGGCTTCTTTTAGGGGAAGCCCTAAAGAGTTGGTTGATGAAGTTTGGCAAATTATTGACAAAAGTTATGTTGATGGCACTTTTAACCAGGTTGACTGGAAAGCGGTGCGGAATGATTATTTGAACCGGACTTATACCAGCGACGACGAAGCTTACAAAGCAATTCGGGAAATGCTGAAGAAGCTGGACGATCCTTATACGCGGTTTATGGACCCTCAAGAGTTCAGAAATATGCAGGTTGAAACTTCTGGGGAACTGACAGGAGTGGGGATTCAGTTGACTCAAGATGAGGAAACTAAGAAGTTGGTGGTGATTTCGCCGATCGAAGATACCCCTGCTTTTACTGCTGGTATTCTAGCAAAAGATATCATTATTAAGATTGACGGCAAGAGCACAGAAGGCATGGATACGAATCAAGCGGTAACTTTGATTCGCGGCCAGGCGAATACTGAGGTGACGCTGACTATTTTGCGGGGAAGCAAGGAATTAGAATTTAAGCTGAAACGCGCTAAAATTGAAATTCATCCTGTGCGGAAGTCGGTGCAGAAAACTCCCATCGGAGAAGTCGGCTATATTCGCTTAAATCAGTTCAGTGCGAATGCTGCATCGGAAATGCGATCGGCAATTAAGGATTTGGAACAGAAAAAGGTAACGGGCTATATTTTAGACTTGCGTTCCAATCCCGGCGGGTTGCTGTACGGAAGTATTGAAATTGCTCGGATGTGGCTCAAAGAAGGTACGATCGTCTCGACGGTCGATCGAGTCGGTGAGGCCGATAAACAAACGGCAAATAAGGCAGATCTCACAGACAAACCGTTAGTTGTACTGGTAGACGGCGGTTCAGCAAGTGCTAGCGAGATTCTATCCGGTGCTTTGCAAGACAACAAACGCGCGGTTTTAGTGGGAACAAAGACGTTTGGTAAAGGTTTGGTGCAGTCTGTACGCGGCGTGGGAAATGGTGCCGGTTTGGCGGTGACAATTGCCAAGTATTTTACTCCCAAGGGCACTGATATCAACAAGGCCGGGATTGAACCGGATTTTAAGGTAGAACTCACTGACGCTCAAAAACAGGAATTGAGGCGCGATCGCGATAAAATCGCTACGACGGCAGATCCGCAGTACGCGAAAGCTATGGAAGTTTTGACACAGCAAGTTACTGGTAAAACAGGGAACAATAAGGCGGAGTCGAAACCGAATGCAGCGCCACCTAAGCCAAATGCAGCGCAAGCAAAACCTAGTGCAGCACCTTCTAAATCTAAATAGAAAACCTGTGTAAGGTTTCAGTTTAAAAAAGCATTCGGGGGAAGATTTACGGCTAAAAGCCAAGATTTTAAACTCGAATGCTTCGCTATTTTTGGCAATCCGTCCAGTGCAACCGAAATTTATATAATTCATCTGCGTTAATCTGTGTTAATCTGGTCTCATCTGCGCTTAAAAAAAGAGAATGTGTTAACCGCAGATGACAATGGATTAACGCTGATTCACGCAGATTAAGAGAAGAGAGATAGGAATAATTTCGATGCTAACAGATTTGAGATCGCGTTAGCTTTCGCGATGCGGAGGAAAGTAATAGTAATTCGTCATTGCGGCTGGCATTTGCCGGCGCGAATTAATCCGATGCGACGGGCGATGGCATCTTCGGGCGAATCGTAAGGGCCCCACTTTTCAATAATACTGGGGTTTTGTTGTTCGAGTTGGGCGATCCTCTGCGAGGGCTCCGCCAACGGCAAAATTTCGCAATTACCGGCAGGACGTTTGACAATATAAAATTTTGGTGTTTCTGTCATAGCTAAATTCGTCAAATAAAAGCTGGATACTAACTAGGCAATGGATCATTATATCAAATAAGGAAACGGCAATGCGGTGTCCCAAGTGTGTCTTAGCATTAAACTCGCAGTCCGACAGTAGTTGAAACCCCTGACGGGCTGCGGATTTAACCGCCTACAACTAATAAGAATTAAAAAAAACTAACACTTTTGGAAGATGCCACAATATTTATCTATGATCAAAATATAGACATTTGTCTAAACAGTGCATTAAACCCTTTCAGAAGTACCGAAATATTCTAATCAATACCAAAAAAACCATGCAATTTTTGCCCAAAACAATCCCCGAAATTCAACCAGAAATCATACCAGTTAAAGAATCATCGCCAGAACTTGTTACTTTCGATGTCGGCGGGATGAAATGTGCCGGCTGCGCGAAAGCTGTGGAACGCCAACTCATGCAGTATTCAGGCGTAATTTCAGCTTGCGTTAACTTGGCCGTAGAAGTCGCGACGGTTGAGTGTCAACCGGGGGCTGTCGATGCACAAGCTTTAGCGAAAAAGTTGACTGATAATGGATTTCCCTCTCAGTTTCGTTTAGGTGAAAATCAGCAGGAAGCAGAAGCGGCAACAATTGAACGGCGGGGGCAAGAAATTCGACAGCAAATCAAGCAATTGACGATCGCCCTTATCCTAATTATTTTATCCGGTTTAGGTCACGTACTCGGCACAAAAGCCCCAATTCTCAGCAATATTTGGTTTCACTGGGGACTCGCCACCCTAGCTTTGCTGCTACCGGGCCGCCCGATTATCGTTGATGGGTGCCGCAGTTTGTGGCGAAATGCACCCAACATGAATACTTTGGTAGCTTTAGGCGCTGTTACAGCTTACACCGCTAGCAACGCGGCGCTGCTGTTTCCACGGATGGGATGGGAATGCTTTTTTGACGAACCGGTGATGCTGCTGGGCTTTATTTTGTTGGGCAAAACTCTCGAACAGCAAGCCAGACGGCGCGCTGCATCAGCTTTGCAAGCTTTAATCGCATTGCAGCCGGCGAAAGCCCGCTTAGTTGATTTTAAACTCCCGAGTTTAGATTTGCGATCGGAACAATTGCCTCTAAACTCGACATCAGAGGTCTACGATCCACAATACATTGAAATTCCCGCCGATCGCGTTCGAGTCGGAGAATGGCTGCAAGTTTTGCCGGGGGAAAAAATACCGGTAGACGGCGAAATTTGCGAAGGCAAAACAACCATAGATGAGTCGATGCTGACAGGCGAATCAATGCCGGTTTTGAAGCAACCAGGAGATACAGTTGCGGCGGGAACTATCAATAAATCCGGGGCAGTGGTGATGCGGGCAACTCGCACCGGTAAGGAAACAACTGTAGCTCAAATGGTGGCTTTGGTGCAGGCAGCCCAAACTCGCAAAGCGCCCATTCAAAATTTAGCTGATACTGTGGCGGGATATTTTGTGTATGGGGTAATGGCGATATCGGTTTTAACTTTCCTATTTTGGTATTTTGCCGGCACTCATATTTGGCCTTCTGTGCTTTTAGGACACGGGGCAATGGATATGGGACACGGGGCAATGAATATGGGAAATGAATTGCCAATTATCCATTATCAATCGCCTTTGCTCTTAAGTTTGAAATTGGCGATCGCAGTTTTAGTCATCGCTTGTCCTTGCGCTTTGGGACTGGCTACCCCAACTGCTATTTTAGTCGGTTCTGGCATCGGGGCGGAGCGCGGGCTTTTAATTCGCGGTGGTGATGTTTTAGAACGGGTGCATCAATTAGATACGGTGGTTTTTGACAAGACTGGCACTCTGACAACTGGAAATCTCACACTCACAGATTATTTGCCGATTTTCCAGAATTCGGAGTTGGATTTGAACTCAGAGATTAATGTTGCCAACACACAAGATGTTTGTTCCACAATTGATGGGGTTTCTGGCAACAGGCAAGATGCCTGTTCCACAATTGATGGGGTTTCTGGAGACAAACAAGATGTTTGTTCCACAATTAATGGGCTTTCTGGCAACAGGCAAGATGCCTGTTCCACAATTGATGGAGTTTCTGGCAGGGTTGACTCAAAACTGCTGCAAATTGCGGCGGCGGTGGAAAGGGGCGCTTGTCATCCCATCGCCGCAGCGATTTTGCGGGAAGCTCAACAGCAAGGTTTGCCTCTGCTAGCTGCTGAGGATTTCTGCACGGAACCGGGCTTCGGGGTTTCTGCGTTGGTGGAGAGCCGGCGGGTGTTCGCGGGGAATGCTGAGTGGATGAAGGAGCAGGGGGTCGCTGTGGCGACGGAATTGTCGGGGTCTTTGCAAGGCAAAACGGCGGTTTACGTGGCTTCTGAGGGCGTTTTGCTGGGGGTAATCGGGCTAAAAGATACTCTGAGGCCGGATGCTAAGGCGGCGGTGGAACGTTTGCGGGGCATGGGATTGCGGGTGA
The DNA here is from genome assembly GCF_036702135.1 of Microcoleus sp. LAD1_D3. Taxonomy (NCBI): domain Bacteria; kingdom Bacillati; phylum Cyanobacteriota; class Cyanophyceae; order Oscillatoriales; family Microcoleaceae; genus Microcoleus; species Microcoleus sp. LAD1_D3. Next base: position 7,462 of record NZ_JAUBSB010000015.1, read on the forward strand.
TGATGCTGACGGGGGATACGGCGTCGGCGGCGGCGGCGACGGCGCAGCAGCTAGATTTGACGGCGGCTGATGTTTTGGCCGAAGTGCGGCCGGAGGGGAAGGCTCGGGCGATCGCGACTTTGCAAGCCCAAGGCTGTAAAGTTGCTGTGGTGGGGGATGGTATCAATGACGCCCCGGCTTTGGCTCAAGCTGATGTCGGTATCGGTTTGCACTGTGGCACTGATGTCGCAGTTGAAACTGCTCAAATTGTGCTGATGCGAAATGCTTTGATGGATGTTGTTGAGTCGATCGAGCTGGGGCGCGCTACTTTTAATAAGATTCGCCAAAATTTATTTTGGGCTTTTGGTTACAATACTCTGGGAATTCCGGTAGCAGCGGGTATCTTGCTGCCTGCAACCGGAATTCTACTCAGTCCTGCCGCGGCCGGAGCATTTATGGCGTTTAGTTCTGTTAGCGTGGTTACAAATTCTTTGTTTTTGCGCCGGGGATTTCGAGCTTAAATTTAGGGATTGCATATAAAAGTCGGAGGCCATCGGTCATTAGTTAGAAATTAATGACTGATGACCTCATCCCAAGAGGGTGACAAACCCCTCACACCAGGAGTCGAAAGCCAAGAAGTTTCGACGTTAGTTAGAACCCCCTGATTCATCTGTAGAATCAATCGAAAATCTCACACCTCAAATTGACTGACTGATGGCTACAGTGCCATACTTTCCAAGAGCCGCCAGTTATTGTTGTTCATAATTGAACGACTCACTAGCTCGAACATTTGACGGCAGTGGTTGTTGGTTTGCAGTGGCAGTTCTTCGTTTTTAATCACGAAGTTCATGCGAACCTCTGAGTCGCTAGCCGTGTTTTTCTCAATTAGGACTTCTGCGGTGACAAGTTTGGCAATCGAAACTTGACCTGGGAGCTCGCGAGCCATGACGGAATCTCCTGTATTGTAGATAATATCAAGATTGCATGACTCTAAAATTTCAATCAGGGACTGACGGAGACGGTCGATGGGAACGGCAACGATAAAAAAACCAGTATAGCGAGCCATAAAAAACTCCAGCCGTGAGGCATTTAGACTTTATTATCATACCGAACCTAGAACCGATGAACAGAACAATATGGATTTATTTTATTCAGGTGGAAAGTTAGGGCAATGAAGGGCAAACTTATCGTGTTTGAGGGGGTTGAAGGTGCGGGTAAAACTACGCAAATGCAGCGGTTGATACAGTTCCTGCAAGCAAGTTGCTGTCTGAGAGTCCGCTTGGTGGCTACTCGCGAACCGGGGGGTACTGAGCTGGGAAGGGGACTGCGACATTTGCTGCTGAAACAAGATGGGGGCGAATCTGTATCCGATCGAGCAGAATTACTCATGTATGCTGCCGATCGCGCTCAACACGTCGAAACTTTTCTCCAACCCGAGTTATCGAAAGGAACGATTGTTTTATGCGATCGCTTTACTGATTCTACGATTGCTTATCAGGGCTACGGCCGCGGTCTTAACTTAAATTTAATTAAGCAGTTGAATGACATTGCCACCGGCGGCTTGGAAAGCGATCTGACTTTGTGGCTGGATATTAATGTGGAAGCGGGTTTGGCTAGGGTAAGGGCCCGGGGAGGGTGCGATCGGATCGAGCAAGCCGATTTGAAGTTTCACCGCCTTGTGCAGCAAGGTTTTGCGGAGTTAGCCGAGGAAAATAAATCTCGAATTGTCCGGATAAATGCCGATCGACCTGAATATGAAGTCGCTCAGGAAATTCAAGCTATTGTAACTAGCAGGTTAGAAGCTTGGGGATATTTAAATAATACCAATTCTGAAAAATAGCGCTAGATAATGTGTAGAGACACGGCAATGCTGTGTGCGGCTCCGGCAACTTACAATTTACGTTCTTAACTCAAAACAATTATTTAGCAGTCCATTAAACCACAATAACCTTTTGGTCTTATAGCAACCACCCCCGACGGTTAAGATGTTCTTAATTGCTGAAACCCTAGATTTTCTTCCTTCATCCTTCATCCTTCATCCTCATATCCGTTACATCCGTTACATCCGTTACATAATCCGTTGCCGAACTTTCTTCTTCCTGAGCAAACATGAATTATTTCACATCATTAATCGGACAAGAGCGAGCAGTAGAATTGCTAACACAAGCAGTCGAGCGCAACCGAATTGCTCCTGGTTATTTATTGGTCGGCTCTAACGGCATCGGCAAAAGTTTAGCGGCTCAGTCTTTCATCGAGCTTTTATTCTCAGCCAATCTTCCTGAAACCAGACTAATAGCCTCCGTGCAAAATCGCGTGCAGCAGCGCAATCATCCAGACTTACTTTGGGTAGAACCAACTTACATGAACCAAGGTAAACGGCTTACGCCAAAGGAAGCAGAGGAAGCCGGTTTAAAGCGGAAAGCACCACCACAAATTCGTTTAGAACAAGTTCGAGAAATCGGTGATTTTCTCAGCCGACCGCCCCTAGAATCGGCGCGTTCTGTCGTAGTTTTGGAACAAGCAGAAACAATGGGTGAGGGAGCCGCTAACGGTTTGTTGAAGACATTGGAAGAACCGGGAAAAGCAGCCTTAATTTTAATTGCTCCAACTGTGGAAGGTTTGCTGCCAACTTTAATTTCCCGTTGTCAAAAAATCCAGTTTTCTCGGCTGAATCCCGAAGCAATGGCACAAGTTTTGCAGCAAGCCGGATTCGCAGAGATTTTATCCCATCCCGAGGTACTGGGGATGGCTCAAGGCAGTCCTGGCGAGGCAATTGCTATTTGGCAGCAACTGCAATCAATACCCGATGATTTGCTGCAAAAGGTGAAGCAGTTGCCTCAAAATCTGCGGTCTGCTTTGGAATTGGCAAAGGAAATTGATAAAACTTTAGATACTGAATCTCAGTTGTGGTTAATCGATTATTTACAACACTGTTATTGGCAGCAATTTTTGGCAGGGGGAATTAGTCGATCGCCCTTAGAACCCTTGGAAAAAGCACGACAATATTTGCTAAACTACGTACAACCGCGATTGGTTTGGGAATGCACACTAATGGGAATATGTCAAGCATAATTTAGTGCCAAGTTTTATCCCAATACGATGAGTCACACAATGGAAAAAGCCACATTTGCCGCCGGTTGTTTTTGGGGAGTGGAACACAAGTTTCGCGCCGTTGTGGGTGTCGTCTCGACTGCTGCGGGCTACACCGGAGGTCACTGGCCGAATCCCTGCTACCTAGATGTTTGCGCCAGAGTCACTGGTCACGCTGAATCTGTGCTGATAGAGTACGATCGATCGCAGGTGAGTTACGAAGCACTGCTAGATGTATTCTGGAACTGTCACGATCCTACCCAAATCAATCGCCAAGGCCCCGACAGAGGCGAACAGTACAGGTCTGTGATTTTTTATCATAATTCCGAACAAGAAAAAGCCGCTCGCCTCTCCAAACAAAAATTGCAAATTTCCGGTAAATACAACAAAGATATTGCTACCGAAATCAAACCTGCTGCTGAATTTTATATGGCAGAGGATTACCACCAGCAATATATTGAGAAGAAGCGACATTCGTCAAAAGTTATTAGTTAACAAGTAGGCAGACGCGACCAAAAATAAAAGATATTAGGGGCGGCTAAGGCAATTATATACTAGCCACAGTTTATTATTAATGCAAAACCCGGGCTCCCCCAAGCTATGTTTATTTCCACCTACTCAGTAATAAATCATTAGTGATGAGATAGTGTTTGGTAGGGGCAATCCCCCTGTGGTAAGCCGATGCGATGGGGAGGCGACACAAATCTCAGCTTTGACAATTGCCAAAAGAATATAGATGCGGGGCGGGGAATGCTAATCTGAAGAGGATTGATAGCGTTTTAAACAGATTGTTACGCAAGTCATAATTTTATAAAAATGCTGTATTAGTTGGGGACGTAACACCCAAATAATTTTGCAAGAAAGCCTAAATAAAGCTTGGGAATTTATGTTCAAATTAAATTGACGTAATCCCACTTTTGGCATCTAGGACGGGAGTCATTAGTCAGCAATTAGTAGCCCTTAGTCCGATAACAAAACAAAAAGGAAATAATATCTAGTTTGGCAGTCTCGCCTGTTTATTTGCTAAGCTAGAGGTGGCGCTCTGTTATCACGAAACATTAGATTTATGCACAGGTTATTAACTGGAAAATTGCGGGTAGAGTATTTAACAATACCCATCGCCAATCTTCCAGCAAATCTATCCGGTACTAAAATTGTACAGCTTACTGACTTTCACTATGACGGGGTGCGACTGTCGGAATGGTTGCTAGAAGAGGCGATTGCAGCAGCCAATGAAGCCGAACCAGACCTGATTTTTTTAACTGGTGACTTTATTAGCTATGACCCCGCACCTATTTACGGCTTAGTGCAGCGATTGAAAAACTTGCAAAGTCGGGTGGGAATTTACGCGGTTTTGGGCAATCACGACCACTATTGGCCGGAGGCAAAAAGAGAGGTTACTAAGGCTTTAAATAGCGTCGAAATTCGGGTTTTGTACAACGAAGCAGTCTATCCTTTGGGGTCAGAATTGGCTTTAGTTGGTTTGGCAGATTTTTGGTCGGGCGATTTGGCGCCTAAACCTGTAATGGCATCAATAAATCCCGCGATTCCTCGGATTGTTTTGTCTCACAATCCCGATACTGCGGAAAAACTGCAAAATTGGCGGATTGATTTGCAGTTGTCTGGGCACACTCACGGCGGTCAAATCGTTATTCCCGGTATCGGCCCTTTGTACGCTTGGGTCAGAAAAATTGGCTATTGGATTCCTCAACCAATCCGAAAGTTCATTCCTTTTATGTCGGCTTGGGATCGAGTAGTTACTCACTGGGAATGGGCTAGCGGTTTGCATCAGGTTGGGAGTAATTTGCTGTACGTGAATCGCGGTTTGGGAACTTATGCGCCGGGAAGGCTATTTTGTCCGCCGGAGGTGACAGTAATTACTTTAGTTTCTCAACATCCGTAAGGGCGGGTTTAGGGTGCACACTTTCCCGATAATAGACAATATAGCAGAGGGAAAAAGGAAGTTGGGCAACGGATTCGCTCCACGGATGTAACGGATGTAATGGATGTCAGGAAGAGGGAAGTTCGGCAACGGATTGTGTAACGGATGTAATGGATGTCAGGAAGAGGGAAGAGGGAAGAGGGAAGAGGGAAGAGGGATTTTTGTACAATTGCTATTATTTTTAATTGGCTTCTCCAAAGCGATAGCCTCTGCCGTAGACTGTGTGGATTAGCACAGATTCGCCCGGTGCTTCTATTTTGCGCCGCAGCAGGCGAATTTGAGCGGCTAATACATTGCTGCTGGGTTTTTCTGCTTCACTCCACAAATACTGGTGGATTTGTTCGTGTGTTAGCAATTGACCAGGATGGCGCATTAAGTATTCTAACAACTGACATTCTTTTTCTGATAAATCAATTGTACGATCGCCGCGATAAGCTAATTGATTGTCGTAGTCTAGCTGTAAATCTGCCACTTGCAGCCGCCCGACAGCAACCTCGGCATCAAAAGTAGGAGGCCGCCGCAATAATGCGCGGACTCGGGCTAGGAGTTCTCGCAGTTCAAAAGGTTTGACTAAATAGTCGTCTGCACCGGCGTCGAGTCCTTGTACGCGATCGTCTACGGTATCTTTGGCGGTGAGAAATAGCACTGGCGTACTCCGTCCTTGCGATCGCAACTTCTGGCAAATTGTCAGTCCAGTTTGTCTCGGCAGCATCCAATCCAAAATTAGCAAATCGTAATTGCCCTGCATGGCTAAATTGCTGCCAATTTCTCCGTCAAATGCCACATCAACTGTATAACCTTCGCGGCTTAAAACTCGACTCAAAGGGTCAGTTAACTCAACTTCATCATCAACTAAAAGAATCCGCATCCTGATTTCATATTTGAGGCTTGAAATTTGAGATTTTAAGTTAAGTAAACTGATTTTTGCTAAATTTTCAAGTGGGCAATACTTTCCGATTCGCTGCAAGCTGCTGCTACCCATTCCTGGATTGCAGGCAAGGCCACAATCGCATCCGCATAAGCTTTTGCTACTGAATCTAATTTGACTCCGTAGGTGACAAAACGCATGACGACTGGGGCAAACATAGCGTCAACAACTGTAAATTTTCCGAACAGCATATTGCCGCCTGTCCCGAATTTTTGGCGGCATTCGCGCCAAATGGCAAAAATGCGATCGATCTCTGCTTCTACACCGGGAGTCATCCCTTCTCCCGGATAGCGGTTGCGGCAGTCCATCGGCATATTTTCGCGCAAATTTTGGAACCCCGCGTGCATTTCGGCGGCAATAGAACGGGCGATCGCCCGTTCCGCTACATCCGCCGGCCACAAATCATTTGCAAAGCGATCGGCAACGTATTCGCAAATTGCTAAAGATTCCCACACTTTCAGATCGCCGTCGATTAAAACTGGCACTTTTCCCGAAGGAGAATAGCGCCGAATTTCTTCATGGGTTGTCGGCCAGTCTAAGGGGATTCTCACCTCGGAAAATTTTAGTCCAGCTTGTTTCATTGTCAACCAAGCACGCAGCGACCAAGAGGAATAATTTTTGTTGCCAATAACAAGTGTCAATTCGGTCATAATTTAGCTGTCAGCTATTTGCAATCGCCGGTTAAATTTTAAGTTTGAGAGTTGAATACACTGCTAGGGGCGTGATACTGAATGGCGATCCTCTTCGAGGGCTTCGCTAACAGGCGATCGTCCAGTTCTGTGCACCAGCCTCTGCAAGCATTTTACATTAACAGCCTCCCAGCGTTCCGCGTTTTTCTGCAAACAGCGATCTGGCGGCGTCATCGAACACGCTTGAGTTCACATCCACTGAGGTCTTTCGGGTTATGGCGTGTTTAGGGGTAGGTACGGCTACTGTATAGTCCATTTCCTCGGCCTCTACACCGCCGCCTGAGAGGATTTCATCTACTGTAATTTTCAGGTAATCCGGGTCTACACTGGGAAATTCTCCGTCAAATTCTTGACTGTCAAACTCTCGATCGTTTTCCATACTGACCGCCCTTTAAAAAAGTGACTTAATATAATATATACCCAAACAAAGGAGCGAGCAATACCATAAATTTATTTTTTGCTATGAACTCTATGTGTTATTCTGAGTTGGGCAAAAGCTGTTTATGCTTGTGCCGCGATCGTCCCCTTGCCAAATTAAGCAATTTAGACTCTAAAAATTGACATGATTACTGTTGCACTTCCCAAAGGCGGATTATTAGGAGATAGCATTCGGCTGTTTAAATCGGTTGGATTAGACTTCAGTGCTTTTCTCGATTCCTCTAACCGACAGCTTCAAATTTATGACCCTACTGGCACTGCAAAAGCTTTGCTAGTAAGGACGCACGACGTGCCGGTTTATGTGGAATACGGTCAAGCTGATTTGGGGATTGCTGGCTATGATGTTTTGCGGGAAAAAAAGCCGAAAGTTGCCAATTTAATTGATTTAAAATTTGGCAAGTGTCGGCTGTCGGTGGCAGTGAAAGAATCTAGTTCTTACCGACGAACGGTGGATTTGCCTCCTCACGGTAGAGTTGCTTCTAAGTTCGTACACTGTGCAAGGGAATATTTTCACAATTTGAATTTGCCGGTGGAAATTGTGCCACTTTACGGTTCTGTGGAGTTGGGGCCGATTACGGGTATGTCGGAGGCTATTGTGGATTTGGTTTCGACTGGCAAAACTTTGCGGGAAAATGGTTTGGTGGAAATTGATGTTTTGTTTGAAAGTTCGGCTTATTTGATCGGTCATCCTTTGAGTTACCGTTTGAATACCGGAGGTGTGAATGAGTTGATCGGGAAGTTGAGAGAGCAAGTTTTGACGACAGTTTGATGCCAACTCTAATTAGAGTAGACTTATTGGATAAATCTTTCATTGATAGGGAAACCACAAACACAACGCAGGATAGTTAGCTACTTTTATAATAGGTCTAAACTATTGTAGGGTGGGCTTGTAGCCCGCCCTACAAGTTAAATCTTTAGGAAGTGCTATTTCCCGGTATAAAACCTAGTTTTTCCTGGCAGCGATTTATATAAAAACGGACAACTGTATCCGCAGGGTTTTGTTCGATTAGTTGCTGAAAATATCCCAAGGCGGCGACAATTTTTTCGGATTGCCATCCTTGAATTCCTTTGTCAAATAAACCCTGGGTAAGCTGCTTTGCTTCAGAGTCGGGACAGGAGGCGGCCCAGATTTCGTAGATTTCTATAGCTTGCTGCTTGCCACGCGGGGTTACTCGATCGATCCAGCGATAGTAATAATTGTTGCTTGGCGAATAGCTGCCTGCCGCAGTCGCCCCAGAAGTAGAAATAATACTCTCCTGTGTTTCCACTTCCAAGTCGCACTTTAATAATAGACTTTCTTTTGAGTGTGAGTTCAGACTTATGCCATTTAGAAATTCTCTTGCATGAACGATCGCATTTTCGCTAACAATAATTTGGCAACCGTATATTTTAGTTAAATTTTCTAACCGAGAAGCTGTATTTACCACATCGCCGATGACTGTAGAGTCCATGCGGCGATCGGAACCCAAAGTGCCGATCATGCCGATACCTGTGTTAATTCCCGTACCAATATTGAGGGGAGATTCTAAATTGTACTTGTGGCGACTGGCATTAAATTCTTGCAAATTTTCTTGCATTGCTACTGCGGCTTCGATCGCATCCATAGCGTGAGAATTCGGCTTGTCAAATACTGCCATGATTGCATCGCCTAGGTATTTATCAATAAACCCAGCGTGAGACGTTATGCAATCGTTCATTTTAGTGAAAAAAGCGTTCAACCATTCAAAAGTCTCGCGAGCTTCTTGAGATTCTGCGATGGCAGTAAACCCGCGAATGTCGCAAAATAAAATAGTCAGCTCTTCTTCTGTGACATTGCCCAACTGAATAGATTCTATTCCTTGCGGTGCAATCCGTCCAAGAATTTGCTCTGGCACAAATAGCTGAAATTTTTGGGCAAGATATTCGTTGGCTTCCCAAGCTGCGGCGATTTGGCGTTTGCTTTGCTCTCTGACTTGCTGGTGGAATTGGGAAGATACAGCTTGCGATCGCATTTGACTCAACTGCAAAATATTTTCAACTTTCGCCAGCAACAAGCGGCTGTTAAAAGGCTTGGTCAAATAATCATCTGCCATCATTTCTAACCCTTTGATGCGAGAGGTATCGTCATCGAGGGCCGTCAAAAAAATCACCGGTACAGTTTGCAATGCCGTATCCTTCCGCAGGCGATCGCACACATCAAAACCGTCCATCTCGGGCATCATAATATCTAGTAAAATTAAATCGGGTCGAGATGCGCGGGCGAGGGAGAGCGCTTCATCGCCAGATAGCGCTGATACTGTGGTGTATCCTTTCATGTGCAATAACTCTTCCAGTAAAATCAGATTAGCTGGCTCGTCATCAACCAACATGATGCAGGGCGACTTGTTTGACATGGAATATGATAGGTAAAGTTTGGCCACCGATCGGCAAGGACGAAGGATTTAGCTATTTAGCTACGATTGACGCACGATCGCCTAGAAATCGGATTTTTTCCGAAAATACTGCATGCAGACTTTTAATCGGGGTAAAAAACTCGGTTTCTTTAGTCTAATAGCGTCCAGAACTGATTGTGCTGTATTCTTGACCCTTTCCCCTCGTTCCTGAAAAGAGATGCCCCCGATCGCCGTAATAGTTGAGTTAGGTTAATAGAAGTTGATTTTACATTCAATCTAAACTTTCTCTACTATTGAGTTTAGCGTTTCGCGTCATAAAATGTAATAAATTACACCTCTGTGGCAGTGAACCCAGCATTAGTGGCAGTTGGAAAAGTAGGAGGCCCAGCAGTGGCAAATACAATAGTGCGATCGAAGACAGCCTCACGTAGGGCTGTTTTCCTTTTCCCTAATAGTCCTGGACGCACGGGTGGCCAGAAACCGGGTTTTTTTACGCAAATCCTCGGCTGTAGTCCGCAGATTAGGTAAAAAACCCGGTTTCTTTGTCGGGGGTGCGTAAGTTCTGCCTAAAAAAACCGATTCCTATGATCGGTTATCAGTCATGAGGTGTCAAATCAGTGTGATCGGGCAAAGCAAACACAACTTTCAATCGGATATTGGGGACTCGCTGGCGACACAACTGAAGATGTCCGTCAGCGTCCGATCGATTGCGGTATCGCCCGACAATCGCCCATTGCAAATTGGGAAGCAAACGGGCAACCGCCCAAGGCTTGAGGCACTCTTTGTAAGTCATAATGGTTTTATCTCCATTGCATAAGGGAGCCAGAGCCAGCGCGGACACTTGGTAGGTAGAGGCGCTGGCTTTTGACTTGATTATTCATTTTATAGCGCTAGCGCATATATGTCAACGTATATACTTAAGTACATAGGTGTGAAAGTTCTAGTTCTGACACTGAAATACTCATAAGCTAATGGGTATGTATCGAGTAAAAGTTAGAGTCAAAGAGCTTTGCGAAGAGCGGAACTGGAGCCTTAACGAACTAAGCAGACGTTCTGGTGTCACATACACTACCGTTCGCCGTTATGCAATGCAGCCAATGGCGAAGATAGAAATAGACCCAGTTAGTCGGATTAAGGAAACGTTTGGCTGTTCTTGGGATGAGTTGTTGGAATTGCTTGGAGATAATTCTTTTGAGGAGTGAGTGCGATCGCTGTTGCATTTTTATAGGAGGGATGAGGCGTGCGATCGCTATCTGGACGATTGCTTTGAGCGTGGAAATGAAATTAATGTTAATTTTTTCAGCTTCTTGCTGAAATTGTGATGTCTACTAAGCGCCAATGTGTGGATGATTTATCTGATGAGTACGCTGTAATGCTTGCACAAATAAGAAAATAGCTAACCCTGTTATGAGGTGTGTGATATCATACTTGTATGAGAGAAAGAGAAGTAGCGTCTAACTATTAGCTCAATGGCTGTAATTAGAGTTAACTATTCATAGTGAAAATAGAGATATTATGAGCATTACTCCAAAAGGTATAAGTGTCTTAGAGTTGTACCGACTTTATAGAACGCAAAAGTTAATCGTCAACCGTAGATATCAACGCAAGCTTGTATGGACAAAAGCGGAAAAGGCTTGTCTCATAGAGAGTTTATTACTGAATTATCCAATTCCATTGATTTTACTTGGAGAAGTCAAAAGTAGTGATGGAGAAGATATATATGAAATAATTGATGGAATGCAGAGACTTAATGCAATATTCAGTTTTATTGAAAATCAGTTTACCGTTCAAGAAAAATATTTTGATTTAACTAACCATCCCTTGGCCCATCAGTTATGTCAAAAAGGCGAATTTAAAGCTGTATACCCTGAAAACAAGCCTCCAACTTTTTTTGATGCTGATAAGTGTGCTAAGTTTTTAGAATATTCCCTCGCGGTCACAAGTTATAGAGCAAATTCGATTACAGAAATTGAAGATATCTTTAACCGAATTAACTCCAATGGTAAACATTTATCAGCTCAAGAAGTAAGACAGGCAGGAGTGACAACAGAATTTTCAGGATTAGTGAGACAACTTGCTTCTGAAATTCGTGGTGATGTCTCCAAGGAAGAACTGCCACTCACGGATATGCCCGAAATTAGTATTGATGCTAAATCCATCGATCTAGGCTATGGAGTGCTTGCGGAAGATACATTTTGGTGTCATCAAGGCGTTTTACGTGTTTCTGGTTTACGGGACAGCGAGGATGAGCAGCTAATAGCAGACATAATACTCTCTGTAGCATTGGGAAAGCCTTTTGCAGCTAGTAAAGAAAACTTCGACTCTTACTATGGAAAAGGTGAAGATAATAATTTAGATGAAATCCAACTAGGAATTGCTAAATATGGAGCAGACAATCTGACACAAGATATTAAAATGGTTCTATCCCACATCAAAAATGCAATTAAGGCGTCAGCATTAGATAATGAAAAGAACTTTTTAAGAAATAAATTGAGCCGTAGGTCAGGAGTAGGAAATCCCGTAAAAGAACCTTTTTATACGTTGTTTATGACCTTTTACGATCTTATTATAAAAAACTCACAAGAGCCATTTGACTATGAGCAAATTTTTAAGGCTGTATCGGGCTTGATTACAAAGATTAAAACGAGTCCAACTACCACAATAGAAAATAGAATTAAAAACATAAATCTTACTAAAGGCTTGGTGCAAAATTATTTTAAACCATCAAATAGTTCGACTCGTAGTAGTGGGTCATATGCTGTAGATTTTGAAGTTTACTTGAGACGATCAAAAACTGAGGCTCCTAATTATGATTTTAAACAAGGGCTTTATAGTTTAGACGAAAAGAATAGAAAATTTGATGATAAAAATTTTGATAAAATTCTACAAAATATTGCTGCAATGGCAAACTTAGGCAAAGGACAGAAAGGGTACATATTTATCGGCGTGTCTGACAAAGAAAAAGATACTCAACTTATTGAAAGTTTAGACAATATTGTAGCCCCTCGGTTTTACTCATTTGGTATCGTGGGTTTAGAGAGAGAAGCATCTCTTAAAAAAACTGACATTGATGATTACGGTCTTTTCATTACTAGAAAAATTCGTGATTCACAATTACCTGAATGGTTAAAAACAGCGGTTAATACAAAGGTAACTCCCATCACATATATGGATCACACAGTATTAATGATTGAGGTAAGGGCTGGTGATGAGCCAGTATGGTATGGAGGTAAGCTGTATATCCGTGATGGACATGAAAAGAAATCGCAAGATGTACCGCAAGAAGTAGCTGGTGAGCAGATAGCAGCAGTTTACAATCTCTTCAAGTAATATAGACGCGATCGCCCTCACCCTCATCAAATCAATACACTTGGAAGCGATCGCCCTCCGAGACATTACAGAGTGCGATCGCTTAATTAAACAAAAACAACCCCGGATCGACGTGAAAAAACCTCCCCAAAGCCTCAGCTTGTTTCTTGCTGATTTCTACCCGATCGTTAATTACCTCAACTACCGCCTCACTCGAACCCATAATTTCTACTAAATCCTCTGCTTCTAGACTCCGAGCATCCATCAAATGCAGCAGCCTTGACTTTGGCGTTGATGTATTAAGTTGATAGTGCCGGTCTTCAAAATCCTCAATCAGTTTTACCAGCAGTTCCAACAGCGCATCTTCTTCTGGAGTCAGATTTGGACGTGAGAGTAATTCTTCAACAATTTCCAAAAATATCTCGTTTTCCTCTTCAGTTTTGATAATTCGAGGCTGATATTGAGAGAGCAAGCTACTGTAAATTTTTAGGTCAAAAGTAATAGTCATTTTTCCAGGTTTCCTTATCATACTCGGCGTGAGTGAAAACGTATTTTACATAAATAATTTGCTTCTCATAGTTAATACTCACGATTAAGCGATATTTATTTCCTTTGATATTAAAAACTGTAAAATTTCCAACTGCTTCAGCTTTGAGATAAACAGCTTGAACTTCAACAAGATTAGTCCAGGCTGCTTTACTGGCAATTTTATACCAGTCATCGAGCGCTTCGCAGGAATCAGCGTGACTTTGGCAGTAGTCTCTTAATTTTTTCCGACTGATAACGTGCATTTAGCTATCATGGGGATATTATTTTCTAGATGTCTGAATCCCCTCATCATCTATTATATAGCGCGTCTAAATCATTTCAAGCAAATTTTTATTGGCACTTTGATGGACAAGCTTTTCTCATCCCGCGCAAGCTAACAGTTACTTTGACAAGCTTTGTATAAATGCTGTTTAAGTGAGAAAAGAACGGATAGTAGCGATCGTCAAATTCAGATCCAGCGGCTTGCTCAAATAACCAGAAGCGCCAGCTTCCAAACATCGATCGCGATCACCGGGCATCGCCATCGCCGTCACTGCAATCATCGGTATCGAATCCCAGACAGGATCTGCTTTAACTCGGCGCATCAACTCAAAGCCGTCAACATCCGGCAACTGAATGTCCATCAAAATCAAATCCGGCAGCAACTGCGGGGCAGCAGAGGCGGCGAGAATACGATCGACCATCGCCTTCCCATCCGCGAGTACCTCTACCCCGTACCCCTCCAATTCCATCACCTCAGAAATTAACATTTGGTTAAAAGGCTGGTCTTCGACAACTAAAATCCGCTTGTTGCCAATTGGTAAAGCAATAGCAGAAGCAGGAACTAACTTGGAATCCAACGCACAAGAAGCAAAATTTCCCAACTCTTGACGCATCTCCGTCAAAGGCAGCCAAACGCGGAAAAGACTTCCCTGATCGCAAACAGATTGAAAAGAAACAGTCCCCCCGTGCAATTCTGCCAGTCGCTTAGTCAAAGCCAAACCCAAACCTGTACCTTCGTGGCGCCGAGTCAGAGAAGAATCCACCTGTTGAAAAGGTCGAAATAGCAAGTGCCAGCGGTCTTGAGAAATGCCGATACCGGAGTCTTTTACCTCAAAACAAAAATAAGGAGTGCTGGCATTTACAGGAGAACAATCGGGCCGGTAGTCGCCCTCTATTTCGCTGCCGTAGGCCAAACGCCCGATGAGTTTAACTTGTCCCTGTTCTGGGGTAAATTTGATGGCATTGGAAAGTAAATTAATCACAATTTGTCGTACTCGCCGTTCGTCGAGCCAAACTTTAGTAATTCGATAGTCGAGTTCTAAAGACAAAGCTATCCGCTTTTTGTCGGCGCGCGGCTGCATCATTTTCAGACAGTCTGTGGCGAGTTCGTGAACGCGCACCGGCTGTAAATGGAGTTCTACTTTACCCGCTTCAATTTTAGAAAGGTCGAGAATATCGTTGATTAGCTGCAACAAGTGCTGGCCGCTTTTTTCGATCAGTTCTGTATAGTTTAGTTGTCGATCGCTCAACTGTCCGGCTGTTTGGCGCAGCAGCAAGTCAGAAAAGCCGAGAATGCTGTTGAGAGGCGTCCGCAATTCGTGGGACATTGATGCTAAAAACTCAGATTTCAACTGAGAAGAATACTCTAATTGTTCGTTAACTTGGCGCAGGTTTTCTTGTGTCTGAGCCCGCTCGATCGCCGCCCCCAGAGTCCGGCAAGCAGCCTCCAGGACTTCTTGGTGGAGGGCGGTTTGCAGTTTTTTGACGTTGCGGGACTCCAGCGTCAGTACGCCAATAATTGTACCGTCGGTGGCTGCGATCGGAAAAATGCCCAGTTGTCCGATTCCCGGATGCCGAAATTCCGGCACGGCATTGGGATGTTGGGCATAATCCTCGACGAACAAAGGTTTTCCAGTTTTCACCACTTCCCACAGCAAACCTCTGCCGTAGGGAATACCTTTGTCGAGCAATTCTTGCATTCCTGCGGCAACCGGTTCCCCGTAAGTAGCCAAAAATTGACTAGAAACTTGGTTGGAAATCGCCGCCGCTTGTCGATCGTTTCCCTTGCCACTAATCACCTTGACATCTCCGAAAGCTGCATTCATTGCCTCTACCAGATAGGTGAGGGCAAACTGACCTATTTCTCGCAAACTGTCAGAGTTTTGCAGGCGTTCGGTTAAACCTAAAAGAAATCTCAGCCGTCTGACTTCTGCGTTCAAACTAGCTTGGGAGTTTTGGTATACCGTAACGTCTCTAAAGGTAAACAGCCGTCCGCCGCTGTTGGTAATCGTGGCGCACACCTCCAAACAAACCGCATTGGATTGCTCGAAATAAAATGATAAACTTTGATCCTGAGATGTTTCCAGTGCTTGCTGAAACTCTTGCCACTGTTGAACAGACAAGTAACCCCGATCGACAATTTCCGCAAACAGCAAGTGGCACTTCGGCTTTGTTTCCAGCCATTCTGGGCACAGTTCCCAGATTCCCGCCAATTTTTTGTTAAACAAAACTAAGCAGTCAGACGAGTCGAACAGAGCGATCGCATTGTCTACTTGATTGAGAATTAGTTCTTGGTCTCCCCTCCACTCCTGCCAATCTATCTCCATTTTCTTTGTGTCTGTAGCTCTTAGTTTTGTTGTCATAACTTTCTACGGATATGGCAAGACTGCTTTGATCACCTTTTACTTAATGTGACATAATTTTAGGTTTTTTGGCAGTGAGGGCGATCGATCGGCTTTGTGATCTGAAACACTTGCTAATTTCTGAGGGCGATCGGAACGGCTTTTCGACTGCATCGGCTACACTGCTTAATCATGAGGTAATAAGGACGGAAAGCATCATGATAAAAGCAAAATCTTTTAATAACAATGCTGTCGAAGTTGATGGCATCTGACTTGAAACTATGGTGTCCAACCCTGTGCTACATTGACCCATCATAATAAAAACTAATTCCGCTGATAAGAAATTAGCATATAGCAATCCTAAATAATTTGTGAATTTCTTACTTTCTCCCTGCGGGTTCGGGGAGGGTTGGGGTGGGGTAAAAAAAATACGACTCCTGCAAGGATTGCTATATGTCAAATGCAATCATGACATTACCCTTAAATTTTATTAGCAATAACTTGGTTATTTGGATTAACTGCTCAAGCAAGTGTTGGATTCAAAAACATAAACATAAGGCGCGCCCTAAGCACCCGGAGACAGTGATATCAGTTTCAAAAAAGCAACTGTAGGCTCGTGATCCCAACCCATACACAATCAGTTATGCCCAATAATTTAATCTAAAATTGTGCGACTGAGCGGTCACGCCGAAGTCTAAAATCTACAATGGTATGAGTTATTACGATCGCACTTATGAGTAAGGTGTGCAGTGCACACCCTACAAATGTGAGTTAAGCTAATCCGCATTTAAATTGCAGAGTAAAATAAATCTTTACTCTGGTGGGGAGTAGGGGCTGGGCAGGAGCTCCTGCACTTAACATACAATTTAAATGCAGTACAGGTTAAAGCGTAAGTATTGTTAATGTTTCTTAGGATTTTTCGGAAAAGGAATGCCCAAACTTTCGTGAAAAACAACCTGAGTTTTATAAGTCAAGCGCCGGTTAACTTGTTTGATAATTTTTTCCAAAAGCGCATCGCCGGTTTTTTCTATCAAAGGCTGAGACATCGATCGAATAAACTTGGGAAAGCAAACCCCCACAGCCAAATCCAGCTTCCAGGTAGTAATGGTAATCGCAGGCGGCAGCTTAGCACGTTCCGAGCTCGGCCAATCGGCGGCAAACTCCTGAGATGGCATCTCCACTAGCTTCATCGCCGATCGAAAATCCACTTCATACCCAGGCGAGGTATAATTCGGAACCGGAATAGTCTTAATCAAATAGCAGCCCTCAGCATCCGGCGGCAGCAACTCTAAACCAATTCTCGCTTCAACACGGTAGCCGAAAGCCCCAAAACGCCCGATTAATAAATCGTAGCCGTTTTCGCCGATCGGCTCGGCCTTCATCGGCGAAGCGCACTGGCAAAACCAACTCTTGTGGTTGTTCAAATGGTTCGCCACCGTCTCCGCATCCGCGTACATCTCCATGCTGTCTTCAAAATGGGTGTGAAACCAAATCGGCTCAACTTCCTCTCCTGCATCCGCGCTTCCACTTTCGGACTGCCCGAAACTCGCATCTGGGTAGTAATTTTCGTCAGAAGCTTCAACAGTTTGATATTCAGCGGAATCCTGCTTCATCGTATGCTCTCCTGGTGTGCACGCCAATCGATCGGGTTGGGGATGTGTTAAGGGAGTTTCCTCCCTACAATTGAGAAATTGATAGCAACAAAACTTACCCTAGTTCAGCATAACTCGACTTATGAAAGCATTTGTAGCAGGAGCCACAGGTCAGACTGGCCGCCGCATCGTCGCAGAATTGGTCAAGCGAGGTATTCCCGTGCGCGCCTTAGTCCGAAATCTAGACACAGCTAGACAAATTTTACCACCGGAGGCAGAGTTAGTGACTGGGGATGTATTAAATGCCACTTCCCTGGGCGATGCCATCGGCGATAGTACGGTATTGCTGTGCGCGACAGGGGCGGCCCCTGGTTTTGACCCGACAGCGCCTTACAAGGTGGATTTTGAAGGTACTAAAAATTTGGTGGATGCAGCTAAGGCTAAGGGCATTGAGCATTTTGTGCTTGTGACTTCTCTGTGCGTCTCTCAGTTTTTTCACCCGCTGAATTTGTTCTGGCTGATTCTGGTTTGGAAGAAGCAAGCCGAGGAGTATTTGCAAAAAAGCGGCTTAACTTATACGATCGTCCGTCCGGGCGGTCTCAAAAATGAGGATAATTCAGATGCGATCGTCATGACTGGTGCGGACAAAATGTTTGAGAGCAGCATTCCCCGCACCAAGGTAGCCCAAGTGTGCGTGGAGGCGCTGTTTCAGCCGACTTCTCGCAACAAGGTTGTGGAAATTGTGGCGAAGTCGGAGGCTCCGCAAAAGAGTTTTGAGGAGTTGTTTGCCAGTGTGATTTGATTGAATTAGCCTCGCTTGGGTTCGGTGCGTCAGACAAAAAACACTTTGATTGGGATCAGAGATGTTGCACCATTGTCAAGAACAGGCTTTCCGGCCTGTTCCACAAAAAGTGCATTTTCTTGTGGGTTGGGCATCCTGCCCGCCCAAAAAAGGCTTATCGAGAATGGTGCAAGATGTGATTTGGATCAAAGATTGGGGCTGACGCACCCTACAACAATTTTCCGATCGCCAAATCTGGCAAAATCTTAATAGTTTTACGATTCGCCGTTGAAATTTCCCTCTCCCAGCATGAAAACTCTCAAGTGGCCAGCTTGGTTCCCCTATCCGATTTCGTGGTTAAGGGCATTTGCTCTCGCTCTGAGTTTTAGTTTTGTCCTTCGCAGGGGCATTCCTTTTGTCAGCGACGATATCGGCTTTCTGACTCTACTGCTGGCGGCTTGGCTGATTCAGTTGCCGGTGTTTTTTGTTTGTCACTTTTTAGCAGTCAAAATCTTAAATCCCTTACTAATTATGCTGCCGGGGCGCTTTCGCGTTGCGCGCAAGTTCAAGCGCAGGCACACTGGTATTCGATCGCACTTGCGAGAAGGCTTGAATGCTGTTGTAGTGATTTTTTTTGCATTTAATCTGTCGCTGTTGGTGCAACTTGCGATTTTTTATTGGCCCGCGCGCTCGATCGATCCGACCCAGTTACTAACAGGAATATCTACTCTGACAAATGTTGCCATAGCCGGTGAATTAGATTTCTGGCTGAGCAAATTGGCGGGCGCTTTATCGAGTTTAACGCTGTTAGCCGCCCCCCTATATCAATACGATTTTCGGGTGCGCCGGATGCGGGTGGCTCGAAAATGGGTCGAAATTTCGGAAATGGAAATGACTTGGCTAGAAGCTGAGAAATTGGGTCGTCGAAAAAGAGGTTTGCTGAGGCGATCAGAGATTCAAATCCTCGGATTTATACTTTTAATCGGCGCTGTGATTGGCGGCGGTGTTTTTTTGGTTGACAGTTTGCGGGGAAATCAGCAGTTGTCGCAGTCGGCAAGCGGGGTGGGAAAATTGCCGCCGCTGGCTATAAAAACCGGAGATCCTTACATTCGAGCTCTGATGCGTACTATTTCTGCTAGCGAGTCGAATGTTGCTCGACCTTATCACGTTGTTTACGGTGGCAAATATATATTAGATTTGAGCCGCCATCCTGACTGGTGCGTGAAGATTGTTAATGGCCCGAATCGAGGTAAGTGTACTACGGCAGCGGGCAGGTATCAATTTCTGACTACGACTTGGAAGGAGAAGGCTAAGCGCTATCAGGCGCGTCGTGCTAATTTTTTATTCTGGGAAGATTACAGTTTTGAACCAGAAGATCAGGATGCTGTGGTTTATGCTTGGTTGAGCGATCGCAAGTTTTGGAAAGCTGATATTCCTGAGATGTTGCGGCAGGAAAGATTAACTGACGTATTGCGGATGCTTTCGGGAACTTGGACGAGTTTGGGATATGGAATAGAGAATAATTCTATGAGTTCTCGTTTGCCGAAAGTCTACCGGGAAATGCTGCGGGAAGAATTGGAAAATGCTGGTTCTTAGGGAGTTGACTGTTGAATGTTGACTGTTGACTGTTGACTGTTAACTGTTAACTGTTAACTGTTAATTCTTAAAGAATGTTATTGGTTATTAACAAGCCAAAGCGATTAAGAAATAACCACTAATAAGTAACGAATAACTAATCCTTCAAGTTTGGTAAAAATGCTGTCAAACATTTGTACAATTCTAATCCCGGCCCTGCTTGCAGGGGATAAAGCCTGTCGAAATTAATGGGGTTTCCCGGTGCTAATTTCCACTGGGTTTGCTGTGCTGTTTTTGGGGAAATTTCGATCGCTATCGTGATGTTAATAATGTTGTTCTGCTGGGGGATGCCCCGGAAGCAGTAACTTTTGCCCGTGCGTTTGTCTGAATCGCTGCCGGTGATGTATCTGTCTTGTTTGCGAAATTGGATTTCTCTGAAAGGTTGATCGATCGCAAAGGAGTCTCGGTAGCGGTAGTCTCCGTCGTGCAAGCTTTCGACAGTCGGCCTGATTTGAGCTATAACTGTTGCTGGACTAAGAGTTAGCATCATTGATCCGCGTTCCTCCTGTGAAATCGGTGATTTTGCTTTTGCTGCCTGGTGTCTGAGTCGCTGTGGGCGATCGGCTGAAACAAACGCGCCCTGTAACAAATCAATAAAAGTAGTTATGTAGTTTAAGTTCATCCCTGACTATCGTGAATAATTATTTCATGGTTTCATCTCTGTTACCTATCTGAGTAATAATAAAAATATGGAGCAAGCCCTGAGAAATTTTACGGGCGCATATCTAGGGACTAATTGAGGATACTGCTATGTTTAGCCTGACGCGAGAAACAAAAAATTTAGGGCAGGTTGAAACTGCAAATTCGGAACAGCGAGGCTCTATCACTTCTGTGTGCAAAAGTATCCGAATTGTGCGATCGCGAGTTTACAAAGATGAGGCTTTGGTGTCGGCGGCGCTAGCGGGACTGCCAGATCTTTTGGCATCCCTCGAAAGCTTTCGCGAGTAGTAGAGTGTGACAATTTCTCTTATTAAACATCGGAGTTGACTCAGTTAAATTATTGCCAGACGCCGGAAAAGATATTCCTGACTGCGATCGCAATTCGATTTAAGTCTTCCTTCAGCAGCGGTGGCCAAGCAACTCCTCTGCGGAGTCCAGCTTCAAATTGCTGCAAACCTTCTACTGACAGTAAATGCAGTGCCGAGATTAATTGTCGATCGAGCATGGGAGATTCTTGCAAACCCTCAAACAATATTTTTAAAGCTAATAAAATCGATGTCACCTGTCCGGGTACGGGCGGTTGACCTTGTTTGAGACGCATCAGGAAGGCGTCGGGATTTTTCTTGGTTTCCAGGGCGGTTCCTTGGTCGATCAGAAAACTGCGGGCTGTTTTGTAATCCATTTGACGTGCGATCGATCTCCTGCAATTAATTAGCTGGCATTATATCACCTTTTGTCTCGCTCAATTTGGTAATATATTTCCATACAGGCTAAACTACAGCTACTGGTGAGGTGCGCCCATAAGCAGGCTACAGCTACTGATAGAAGCCTAGCATTCATCCCACAGTCGCCTTGAGCGAAGTGAAACGGACAGGGAAAAATAAAACAATGGCAAAACAACAAGGAAATAGCAGAAAATCCAAGATTTATCGCTACTTGTGGCTGCTTTTTTTGTGTATGAGCTTTCTGTTAGTTCCGCTCATCAAAAAAATAGCCGCCGATACGCCATTCCCCCCACCCGCTCCTATTGCAAATAATGCTAGTTTTGGAGCGAAAATTCAAAGGACGATGGGGCTACTTGCGGCTAGCACTCCAACAGACCGCCGCCAAGTGCGTATCCTATTCTACGGTCAATCCATCACTCAGCAAGATTGGTGGCAAGATGTAGCGCAGGATTTGAAACAGCGATTTCCCAATGCAGATTTGATTGTGGAAAATCGGGCAATCGGAGGATTTGCCGCCCCAATTTTAATCCGTTCCAGCGAACATGATTTGTATCCTTTTTATCCAGACTTACTAATTTTTCACGTCTACGGAGGCGGTGAAGATTACGAAGCCATAATTGCCAATGTCCGCCGCCGCACTACTAGCGAAATACTCTTGCATTCAGACCACATCCAGTGGCTGCCGACAGGCAACAACGACGAGCCCGAAGAAGTCAAAAGATACGAATGGCACAACACTCATTCTACTAAATGGCTGCCTGAGTTGGCCGATAAATACGGCTGCGAAATCGCCGAAATTCGTGAACCTTGGCTCCGGTATTTGAAAGACAATCGCTTGCAGCCAAAACAGCTATTGAGCGATGAAATTCACCTTAACGATTGGGGAAATTTTCTCCTAGCTGCTCTCATTAAACCACACCTGCGATACAAGCCAAATTCTCCTCAACCGCCGCAGGATTTAGTTAAAACCTATACCGTTGGCCGCGATGTTAAGTGGCAAGATGGCAAGTTGGTTTTAGAATTGGAAGGAAATAGAATAGATGCGATCGCCGATAAAACCTTCAACGGCAAGGGAATTTCTGCTAAAATTGCGATCGACGGCAAAAAACCCTCAGAATTTCCTGAACTTTACAGCATCACCAGACCTAGCGCTAGCCTTGGCGTTCCTTGGCCCGCTATTCTCCAAGTATCCAGCCAAAAACCGCTAATCGTAGAAGATTGGAAAGCCATAATTACTGAGATTAACAGCGACGCCAGCAAGTTTAAATTTGACATTGTAGGTTCTAAAACAGGTTACGACGGCAGCGGTACAAACGACGAAATGTTTGTCTCAAACTCTGGCCGCGTCGTGATTGAACCGAGAAACTGGTGGCTGAAAAATTCTTATGAATACTCTAAAAAACCGACGCCTAAAGGCTTTGAAATTTCCTGGCAGGTACGACCAATGTTTGTTGATTCATACGTTCCTCCACAAATTACAGATTCAAGCCGCGAGTATTCTACAACATTGGCTCAGAATTTGAGCAACTCCAAACACATCCTCGAAATCGTCCCCGAAACAGATGGGAAAGTTCCTATTGAGGCAATTCGAGTGTATCGCCCTCCTTTCTCCAATCTACCATCTAAAGTTGAGAGTTTTAAACCGCAGATATCAGCGGATGAACACGGATGAACGCTGATGCAATTTTATCAGCGTTTATTTGCGTTCATCTGCGGTTAAAAAAATTTTCATGTTATTTTATAGCAATCGCCTTGGCGGCGTAGGGCGTTGATGATTGTTCAAGCCCTTAATATTTAAGCATCTTGACTCCTGACTCCTGCTAGAATCGCCAAGATTATCAACTTCTCATAATCCCCAACTCGTAAAACATCAACAGCGATAAAAACAAATCCGCTACAAAAATAAACACCCACGAAGTCACCACCGCAGCCGTTGCAGCTTGACCGACTCCCTTCCCTCCGCCCGCCGTCGTCAACCCCCAACCGCAACCGACAAGGGCAATTATCGACCCAAAAATAAAACTCTTAATCGCCACAGTTACTAAATCCCAAGGCCCCAAAGAAGTCCGCACCGATTCCAAAAATACTGATGGTTCCAACTCATAAAAATTCACCGCCACAAACAGCCCGCCCAAAATCCCCACTGCTACCGCAAAAATTGTTAAAATCGGCAGCATGATGCAGCAAGCTATCACCCTCGGCACTACTAAATAATCAACCGGATTTGTTCTTAACATATACAGGGCGTCTATTTGTTCCGTCACCTGCATTTCTCCTATCTCCGCCGCAAAAGCCGAACCCACTTGTCCCGCCACCACGCCCGCCGTTAAAAGTGGTGCTAATTCCCCACAAAATGCCACAGCAAAAGCACCTCCCACCGCCCCAACCGCCCCAAAGTGAACCAATTCTCTGGCTGATTGAAAGGTAAAAATCATGCCACCAAAAAAGGCTATTAGCAGCACGGATCGGAAAGAATCCAGGCCTACTGTTACTAAATGTTCCATGATTTTGCGGCGGTCAATTCTGCCTTGGATGATGCGTAGCAGCACTTGGCCACCCAGGAACAACGTCACAAAAAAACGCTGAAACCACCTGTTATTGAAGGTTTCATCTAAATGTCGATCGCGCTTTTCTTGGTATTTTTTAACCAATTACTGACGGCTCGCGATTAATTGCAAACAGGGCGAAGCATTACTAAATAGAGATTTACGCAATTGTACAGCAATTATTGCACGATTTGTCAACATATATTTTTTGTCTCTCAGCCCTGCGGTTGGTGGGTTAGGCGCGGTTTAAGATTTATTTATTGGTGACTTAACTTAATCGCCGCGCCCAACCCACCCTACAATATGACTAAAACTCTAGGACTACTCCGCAAGTAACAAGTCGATAAACTTATCCAACTGTTCATTATTCTTTTCGGCTTGCTCCTTGCCAATTCTCAGCAGGTCTGATATTTTCTCTTCCGAGGCATCATCAATCGGCAGCGGTTCTTCGTGGCTCAAATCGGGAGTAATTCTCAAATATTGATTCGGTCTTTCAACCGCATCATAAATTTGAATTAGTTGATAATTTACAGTTTCAGCCACTCCCGTCATCATGATATTAATCAAAGGCTCAACCCACTCAACTTGACCCCAATTTTTCGCTTCTTCATAGGGGAATTTTTTCTGAGCTTCTCCTGTCCCCAGCGATAAAATTACCATATCTTTTGCTGTCGGGCCTTTGTCGGGGCGATCGTCGGGAATTCTGAATTTATTTCTAACTTCTGCATAGGCACAAAGTGTGGGATTGTTTGCAAATACTCCCCCGTCAATTAAAGCGTAGGATTCGTTTGTCAAAGAGTAGATTTTGGGAACTTCAAAATAAGAGGGAGCGGCAGATGTGGCTCTGGCGATATCTCTAATAAAATAGTCTTCTGCTGGATATTGTTTAGCATCTATTTGATCGAAAAAGTGAGCTTTTCTCCTTTCGATGTCGTAACTGGAAATTAAACAAGGTTTTAGCAGTTGGCTGAGTTGGCAATCTCTAAAGTTTTCCAAAAAGAATTTTTCTAAGCTATCGCTCGGATATTTCTCATCTATCAAACCGTCTATAGATCTGAGTTTTTTCCAAAATGAACTCTTAAAAACGTCGCGACCGCTGTTAATCGAAAAATTAAGAGCGTCTTGGGCTGTCCAGCGAGGTCTGGTGGGATTTTCGGCATCGGGACACAAATAGATGCAAGTTAAAATTCCTCCCGCACTTGTTCCCGCGATTAAATCAAAATAGTCAGCTATTCTCGCCTCTGGGTTGCCGCTTTTTTGTTGCAGCTTTGACTCAATGCTAACTACAACTTGCGCGGGGATAATCCCTCTAATTCCGCCTCCATCTAGGGATAAAATTCTCGTATATTTAGCCATAATTGTTGTCTCTTCTCGATGTTTGCTCGTTTCCTAATCTCAAATTCCCAAGCCTCGGAATTCATGCACCGCTCAATCTCTCCTCTAAAATTTCACATCTAAATTTAATTGGCGGGCTGCGATCGTATAGCGAAAAATGTATTCTACAATTTCGACGTAATTGTAGGCGGCCGCTGGCGAGTCTGCCCAGACTGTGATTCCGTGATCGCGAATTAACAAAGCGGGTACAGACGCCGCTGAAACGGCAAAGAATTCGCGAATTTCCTTGGCTATTTTAGGCACTTCCAAATAATTTGCAAATAGGGGTATCGCCACCTGCGGGTTTTCTTCCCACACCCCCAAACCTTTCAGCATTTCGATCGCCGGTAAAGGCACTGCATCTCCTGCGGTTAGCCGAGAAACTAAATTTGCCTCGATCGAGTGGACGTGATAGCAAGCTTTGGCGTCTGGAAAACAATTGTAAACGGCTAAATGAATGCTGGTTTCGGCCGAAGGGCGGCTGTCGGGAACAGGTTGCTCGACAATTGCGCCGTCTGAGTTCATTCTGATAAAATCGTCTTCAGTTAACTGCCCTTTCGCGCGGCCGCTAGCAGTAATCCAAAAACTGCCATCTGGTAAGCGGGCTGAAAGATTGCCAGCAGTCCCAACCATCCAACCGCGATCGTAAAAATGTTTGGCTGCTGCAATTAAATCCGATCTCAAATCGCCACTCATTCTTTACAAATCCTCAGCTTTTAATCTACTTTTTACGTTAATAGTGACATTTTGCACCATTCTCGCTTAACAGGCTTTCCGGCCTGTTCCACAAAGAGTAAACTTTCTTGTGGGGAGTAGGGGTTGGGCAGGAGAGCCCGCTCGTGAAAGGCTTATTGACAATGGTGCAAGATGTCAGTTAATAGGAATTGCCCTGGCTTATCTAAACGCAGGGTGGGCAGTGCACACTTTAGCAATACACACATAGCTTTTCTTGAGAAAGGGTATAGTTTCACTTCCATTTGTGGGACAAATTTTCCAACACGTCAAAAAAATTATCCCATTTAGTATAAGGCTTTTGCTGTTCGTCTAGATACTGGGCAAGCCGATCGCGCGCAAACACCGACGAAGCCTGCAAAGCCATGTTAAAATCCGTCAGAGAATCTCCGATCGCCACCTGTTCCTCGGCCGGGTGCTGGCCCATCACCCGCACCTTAGACACCAATTCCTCATCTCCTTCAAACTCAGAATTGACTTGCAAGCGAGGGCCGCTAGCGTCCACATCCACAGCGTAAATAACGCTCGCCCGGTGTACCAAATCGCCCATTACCGTCTCTACCATGATCCGAAGACCGCCGGAAACGATCGCAAAATCTACCTGTTTCTCGTCCAAAAAATCCAGCAATTCCAACAATCCCGGTCGCATCAGCTTTCCCCTAGAAAATTCCACAATTTCCCCGTAACATTCCGAGGGAATAGACTCTACTAACTGCCGCACTCCTGATCGCAAACTCAGCCTTCTAGCATATATTTCAGGCATCAGTTGAGACGACAGTTCCGGTGCGAAATGCTTGAGCATTGCGACAAAAGTTTCTTCAACAGTTATCGTGCCGTCAAAGTCGCAGAATACCACCCGTTGCTGATTGTTCGGGATTGAAGATTTTTGCTTGTCATCGGTCATTGTCAGTCGCATCTTTCAAGAACGGGAAAAATTTACACAATTCATCGTACACTGT
This sequence comes from Microcoleus sp. LAD1_D3, assembly GCF_036702135.1. Lineage (NCBI taxonomy): Bacteria > Bacillati > Cyanobacteriota > Cyanophyceae > Oscillatoriales > Microcoleaceae > Microcoleus > Microcoleus sp. LAD1_D3. The sequence continues at coordinate 34,365 of NZ_JAUBSB010000015.1, forward strand.
CTAGCGAACGAGCGCGACGCCCCGAAACTAATAGTGACGTGCTGTTTGGTGGCAATTTCCCGCAGAATTTTATGCAGATTCTTCGAGAGAATCTTCCAGGGAATCGTCCAGGGAATCTTCCAGGGAATCTTCCAGAGAATCTTCCAGGGAATCTTCCAGAGAATCTTCTAAGTCCTGCTGTTGGTTTTTTGTCTTTTGGGGGTTAGACTTAGCCGGCAAACAGATTAAATTATCATCCTCAGTATTAATCAAACCTTTCGATCGCAACTTACCCATCAGCCGCGTCACCGTCACCCGCGTTGACCCTATCGCGCTGCCAATTTGAGCGTGAGTCAATGCCCAAGGCAGTCGGTAGCCCCGAACCACATCCGGTTCGCCATCACCTACGTAAGGTTCGCCGAACTCCTCAATCAACAATGTGAGAAATCCCAACAGTCGGTCGATCGTCCGGCGCTGTCCCAAAGTGCTCAGCCAGAGAAGTTTCCGCTGGTGTTGGTAGCGAAACGCATCCAAAATTTCCCTGCGGAAGTGAGGCCAATTATCTAAGTCGTGCCAGTACATCCACACTACGTGAGTTTGATCGGCGTGGGCGTAAGCTTGGAGAGTAAACGGAGACTGAGCAACCAGTTCAAAGGGCTGGCCTGCGCCGACGAAGCCCAAAAAAGCTTCTTCTGTAGTTTTGTCAACGGATTTCGACTTCGCCGCCGCAGCGCTAACTTGAGCGCTACCTACGAGTCGCACAGAACCTTTCTGGACTAAATACAGCAGTCCGGGTCTTGCGGGAATCCGCTCATCTTTGCTAAAAGTCCGGCAGCGGTAGTGTTCCTGGGCCCAGTCGATAATTCGCTGCCAAGTGATAAAAGGTCGATCGATAGTATCTAGAGGTGTGGAAGTTGATTGCATAGGTAAGGCTCTGGGATATATTTAATCAGTGAGAAAAACGGCTTTTGCTAGCAGCGCGATACAAAGTGAGACAACCAACCCCCGATCGAGCTTGCACGCTTCTTAACTGTGCTGAACTGTGCTGACTTTTCTGTGTTTTACCGAAAGATTCAATGTAGCAAAAAATACATCAAAATGGTAGAGTTCAGCAAAAAATTTGTCGTAAATTATTGTATAGTTAGCAAACAAATCGCTAGAAAGCCGATTAATTCGATGTAGCCCCGCTTGGGGGAGCAGATCGAGCATCTCTGACATCAGCGGTTTAACGTAGAACAACAATGCAAGCGGTAACAGTCGATCATCGCTGTTACGGTAGGATGAGCCGATATGGATACAACAAATATGGAGCAGTGCCCGGAAGTTACAGTGAAGTGTTTCTTGCTTTCAAGGTTCCAAAGCGCGATCGCCCAGCAGGGAACACTAGCCCAAATTCCGTTAAATCTCATAGGTGGCACCATTCTCAAGAACGGGCAAGATGCCTGTTCCACAAGAGATGAATTTTCTTGTGGAACAGGCATCTTGCCTGTTCCTAAACAAGTAATTGAGAATGGTGCAATATTTCCGTTAAATCGGAGTAAAGATAGCGCGCGGGTGCTGTACGTGTCTGCGATCGCCCTGAAATTGGCTAAAACTTGGCAGCAGACACCGCAGACAATTGCGGCACAGTTGGCCGAAACACTCGAACCGCTGTGCTGCCCAGATTTCGCAGTTAAAGTCGCGCCGACGGGAATTATTGAGTTGGAGTTGACTGATGCAGGTTTAGCCGTCTGGTTGCAGCGTTTAGCTCAAACGAACCTCCCAGTTCCAGAATCTAGAGTAATATCTCCTGTTGTGTGTGCCGATCTGCTATTTCCCATTCAGTACAGCCACGCGCGCTGCTGTTCCCTGCTGCGAATGGCCCACCGCGATCGCATAATTTCGATCGCGCAGCCAGATGTCACTACAGCCTCGCAAATTTGGTCGCTGGCGAGTCCAAATCCTATCCCTTGGATTGACGAGGGCGATCGACTGCGGTTAGTGCATCCAGCCGAATGCAATTTAATTTCGCAACTGTTAACTGTGCTAGACAATTTATATCCTATTTATGAGGTAAAAAACGGCGAAAAACCTGTCAATTATTTCAAATTAGCCAATAGTTTGAGTGAATCATTTCAGACTTTTTATAGCCACTGCCGAATTTGGGGAGAAGTCAAAATAAAACAGCCAAAACTCGCGCAAGCCCGATTAGGTTTAATATTAGCAACTCAATCTTTGTTGCGATTTATCCTAAAAGAGTCATTGAGCGCTATTGCTCCTTTAGAACTTTGATTTTATCCTCATTCTTAGCAACATTTATTCATACTCAGAGGTGGATTTCCGAAATTTTACTTGACTTATTCCCTCGGAAAAATCTCTATTTTATCGAGAACACCATGAACGATCCTTCATTAATAAAATTAAAAAAAAAATCTCTAAGTTAGGCCTTTTTATTTTATCTAATTTATTTAAGTAATCTTTGTTTTTGCTTTTTAGACCGAGAATTTTTAGCTGGCATCTATGGCTGTGCTCCTTAAAATACTTAATCTTATATTATACAATTAAGCTGCGTAGCAGCTTATCTATTGGCTATCCAGTATGCTCGAAAAACAAGAAGAAGATTACAGCTTAGTAGGAACGAATCCTCTCCCTCTTCAGGAAGAAATCCAAGAGGATATAGCCTTACCAGAGACGGTACTTCTGACCAATCGACCTCTAAAACTTTCCAAACCGGAAACTCGGTCAAGCCTCAGAGCACTAACTTTGGACGGTGTGTTCGCTACGCTTTTTTACAGCATCATCGGTGGCGCGTTGCTCAGTAATTTCTTGCTCGATTTGGGGGCTGGTCCAGTGGAAATTGGTATGCTCGCCTCCATTCCTCAACTGGTAAATTTGCTCCAACCGTTCGGAGCTTATATAGCAGACCGAACACAGAGCCGCCACTGGTATTCCTTCTGGATTTTCGGAATGTCGCGACTGCTGTGGCTGATTCTCGTGCCAGCCCTTTGGTTGGGAGGCTCATTTCATTTGGCCCGACATCAGCTAGTGCAGTTGACATTGGCAATCATCTGGGTAAGTCAAGTCTTAGAATCTTTAGGTCGTGCTTCCTTCTTGAGCTGGTTGGCGGCGTTAGTACCTCAGCGGTTGCGCGGGCGGTATTTTGGCTTTCGCAATAGTGCTGTCAGCTTGACAAATCTCATGGGTGTGCCGTTGATGGCTCTAGCGGTATCGAACTGGCCAGGTGGAAAGCTCCAAGGTTACAGCGCCATCTTGGTTTTAGGAATTGTGCTTGGCCTCATCAGTATAGGTTGTCAGTTCTTTATGACCGATGTGAACCCAAAGCTTGTACACGTCCATTTAGATACAGGCGAAAAATCATCCACAGGGACAATTTTTAGCTTTCTCAAGGAAGCCAATTTTTTAAAGTTTTTGCTTTACTCTGGTCTATGGAGCTTTGCCGTTAACGTCAGCGCGCCCTTCTTTAACCTTTACTTGCTGGATGACCTAAATATAGATGTCAGCGTGGTAACGCTCTATAGCAGCTTAGGTGCTGGTGCTAACTTGCTGATGCTGGTTTTTTGGGGGAAGCTGGCTGACCGGGTTGGGAATCGCCCGATTATGCTAGTAGTGGGAGTTTTGGTGGCTCTGACCCCTTTACTCTGGCTAGAAGGTGGAACGGCTCCAATTTTCCTATGGGTCTGGTTCCCGCTGTTGCACATAATCGGCGGTGGGACGTGGGCGGCGATCGACCTGTGCAGCAACAATCTTCTTATGGGAGTGGCACCGCTGTTGAATCAGTCGATATACTTTGCGATCGCAGCCGCGGTTCCTGGTGTTACGGGGGCAATGGGAATCACCGTTGGTGGCTTTCTCGCCACTTTGACCAATCTCGGTGGCTTGCCAGGGGTGTTTGCCCTCTCAGCCGTTTTACGACTGGTGGCTCTCCTGACCTTGGTTTTTGTTCGCGAGCAGCGTTCTGTGTCTTTGGGTAAGTTTTGGCTGCTCTTGTTGCCAGCTTGGTGGAGAAGAGTGGCGATTGAACCTGGAGACATCAGGTTTCAACCATTAATAGTTGAAGAGTTGCACTGTCCGCCTGAAAGCTCATGCGATCGCTCTTCAACTCTTGATTGATTGTAGTCCGACAATAATTCATAAAAGAGTTGATTAACCATTTTTAAAGTGTTAAAATACTCCTCAGATAATCTCAGATGTGACGGTTGTTGGGTAGCTTTTTTTCAGAAATATAAAATCGGACAACTCGGGATAAGTTTTGAATGGTATCTAATTATTTTTGGGTGCGTTCAAAATTTTTTAGGATGGCGATCGAGCTTTGAGGAACGATCGCCAATTCTCCCGCTCGTCTATCGCTCCTGGAACGACGATGCTCAATTTCATCAGTTGACGATCGGTCGTTAATGTTTCTTCAAATTCTTGCCGGGTAAAATAGCGAGAGTTTTCTTAAGTTTTTTGAGGATACATCTCATGCTCACACTACCACGTATAGCCTCACCCGGGCGTCAAATTCATCGATGACTATCCCAAGATAAGGCCTGCATCTAGTTTAAGGCGTTGCAGGCGAGATTTTATTTTTTCCAGGTTTTGCGATCGGCAGCGTTACGGTAAATGTACTGCCGACGCCTTCTTCACTGATCAAAGTAATTTCACCACCGTGCAAGTCCACGCATTTTTTAACAATGCTCAGCCCCAGTCCAGTACCGGGAATGCGACCGACATTTTTGGCGCGGTAAAATGAATTAAACAGCCGTTCTTGGTCTGCTACAGGTATGCCAATTCCTGCATCCTGTACCGAAAAAACTGCCTCGGTTTCAGTAAGTTTTAATTCAAAGATTACTTCGGTATTTGGGGGAGAATACTTAATAGCATTGGACAGCAAATTGCCCAGAATTCGCCGGAGCAAGCTTACCTCCAAACACGCCATCGCCGATGGACTGTGATTTACAAAAATCAGCGTTACCCGATCATTTTCAGGTTTCAACTTCAGGCTGCTATGAAATTCCCCTACCAACTCATAACAAAACTTGGCTAAATCTATGGGTAGCAAGGAAAAGCCTGTTTTTCCTGACTCAACACGCCCCAGCAGCAGCACATCATCTAATAACAAATCTATACCTTTTGCGGCTGCTTGAGTTTTGTCTAGAAGTTCTTGTTTTTTCTCATCTGTTAATGTCAACTTGTACTTGCTAAGAAGTTGTGTAGTGCCAATGATGAAATTCAAAGGATTGCGAACGTCGTGGGCAATCATGTACAGCAAAGATGTTTTCATCTCATTGAGTTCTTGGGCGGTTTGCAAAGTGCGATCGAGTTGGTCGTGAGACAATTTGAGAGTTAAAGACAACTGGCGCGATCGCAGCAAAATCTCCACCCGCGCTTGCAATTCAATCTTCTCGATCGGAGCGATAATCAAATCGTCAATACTTTGCCAAATAAATTGCGTTGCCATCCCTACATCCGAGCGCGATGTAATCAAAAGAAAAGGCAAGCATACCGGGTGTTCTGCCTCTTTTTGGGCTGCCACCCATTGCCAGTGGCGTTTCAAGGCAAGAGCGTCAATTATCCCCAGGTCAAAAGATTGATTAAAAGGTAAAAACTCCTCACTATTTTCTGTGGAGTTGGGCAGCAATACCTCATAGTAAACAGCTAGCCATTCTAATAACAGGCGGCGATTTTCTTTCTGTTCGACAAGCAATAAAATTTGACTCACGCAGATTCTCCTAGCAAGCTGTGAACAATTCCCAGCAAATCTCTAACGATCAAAGGTTTTACCAACATATTCCGAGCACCGTGGCAGAGGCTTTCGTGCTGAATGGCAGCGCTTTGTTTGGGCGAGAGTATTAGAAAAGGGATTTGGTGATTTCGCAGTTTTTCGCAGCACTCCCAAATCCGGCGGTCGAAACCAGAAATATCTACTAAAGCCATCCCGATCCTAGCAGGCTGACTGATAGCTTGTGCAACATCTTCAAAGTTATAAGCCGCGATCATCTGGTATCCTTCTTTGTTAAGAAATTGTGCTAATAGTTCCAAGTTTCGATGATTGCGGTCTACGGCTAAAATTATTGAGTTGCCAGTCATTTATCAGCTTCCTCTGAATACGGGTTATAACCATTTTAGATTTTAGGTTTTAGATTTTAGATTTTAGATTTTAGAATGGGGAGTGAGTGATTATATATGGGTGGGGAGGTGGCCTAAAGTTGGATTCTTTTTTTATCTGGTATTAGCTTATTTTTCGGGGAGGGATTACATTGGTTTTCAGTTGAATAAAGTACAGATGCTCGGGAACAGGACACGGCCCCGTGTCCTGTTCCCCTACTGTATTTCATAGAAGTGAAAACTGCTATAAAAGTCGAAAAATACACAAATTTACCCATATATTTAAGTTGTCCAGGACTTAGGCTAGTGGTGAGGTGCGCGTCGCGCACCCTACTGATTAGTAGATTCACGACTGCAAAATTAGCTCCAATTGCCCAGAAACAGCAGGACAAACCCCGATTCAATCTTCCTCCCCTCCCTCCTCAATCCACACCGGCGCCGAACTCAAAATGCCGCGCAGCCCCGCTATCGGTTTGCTGACTTTGATGCCGTAGCGAGTAATCTCGAGTTCTCGCAGAGTTCTCTCGAAGTTGCTGACTCGTTTTTTAATTACTCCGATCGCCTTGCGGATTTCTGTCCTATTCTGCAGTTGGCGTTCCAGATAGCGTATAAACACAAGATTATCCGCCAAATAGCTAATCCCGATCTCGGTCAGCCGAAAATCTCCGCTAATGGCTTCTACCTCATTAATCAAGATAACGGTGACTCCCATATTCTTCAGATACTTGCACAAAGCGTGCAAATTGTTCACCAAATCTTGCCCCTGCATCGAAAGCTGATAGCCAGAAATACTGTCAATCATCACAATCCGCGTCTTTTCCTGCTCCACCTCCTGGCGTACCATACAGGCAAACTGATCCGGGGAGTACAGCAAAGGTTCCACGGGTATCACGGAAAGACTTCCTTGCCCAATCATCGCCGCAACCGGGATGTTAACTGATTCGCAGCGCTGCAGCAGAGTAGAACTTGACTCCTCAAAAATGTAAACTACCGATCGCTCCCCCCTTCCTGCAGCTTCCTTCATAAACTGAACCCCCACCGTCGTTTTACCCACGCCGCTAGGCCCGGTAATCACCGTGACAGTCCCCCGTTCCAGTCCCCCGTGCAGCAGTTCGTCGATTTCTGGCACCCCAGAAGAAATTGCTTCAGCCACAAAATCCTGTTGAAAGTTGTCCGGAAGCAGTCGCGGAAATACCTCCATACCAGCCTGAGTCAGGCGGAGCGAATGGCGGCCGATGCGGAAGTTGGAGCCTCGCAGCTTGGTGACAGACAGGGTGCGCCCTTCAGGGCGCAGTTCCAAGTAAATTACTCCGTCGCTGATGAATTGCAAATCGTCATCGGGAGCACTTGAAGTGCCTTCGGAGGTGAACACCACCGTCGCCCCCCCTTCCACCAAAAACCGCAGAAAAGACAGAACTTGCTTGCGGAATTGGAACTCATCCGCAGCTAAGTAGCGAAATTGAGTGATCGCGTCCAAAAACACCCGTTGTGGCTTGACAGCTTGGACTCGCTCGATAATCTTTTGTGTAGTCGGTTCTCGCTCAACCTCAGATGGGGAGAAAATGTCATAAGTCTGAACTTCTGTAAAGAATTCTGACGATGGGCTCAAATCCAGGAACGCCATCGCATCCATATCAAAACCGAGACTTGCGGCATTGGCGCGCAATTGCGCTTCCGGTTCTCCTAAAGTAATAAACAGGGGCGTTTCTCCCAGAGCCACACCTGCTGCCAAAAAGTGAAAGCCCAGTGTAGTCTTGCCAGTACCGGGGCCGCCGCGCACCAAATAAGAGCGTTGAGGAATTAGGCCGCCGCCAATCACTTCGTTGAGACCGGTAATTCCTACAGAAAGTCGGTTTTGAGACATTTGTTTTTTCATGTTTTGAATATCCGGCCCGTATTAATATTTAATGGTTTTAGGCAGTGTTTTGATAATTTTTTTTTACCGGGCGTCTCATAACCTTCATGAAATCTTTTTCTACCGAAAATTACGTTAGCACACAAGAATTAGAAAGTATTGTCGGCACTGCTGGCATCTGTCGCTGGCAAGATTCAGAGCCATTTTGGGAAGAACGGGTAGAAAAAGCAGTTGTTCCCGACACGAAAATAGATTGTACCGTTTACCCGAATACTCAGGAAGAACTGGCGGCTGTCATTGCTTGGGCACAGCAAAATCGCTGTGCAGTCTTGCCTTGTGGCAGTGGCAGCAAACTTGATTGGGGCGGTTTAGTTAAATTATACTCCGATCCCCCCCGGCCCCCCTTAACAAGGGAGGAGCAAGATGTTGTCAAAGTGGGTCTTTTTAAGGGGGATTTAAGGGAATCTCCTGATGCAGCGGGCCTTGTGGCTGTCAGCACTTCGCGCCTCAATCGACTTGTACAACACGCTGTGGGCGATTTAACCGTGACTGCAGAAGCGGGGATGAAGTTTGCGGATTTGCAGCAAATTTTAGCTGCTGCCGGTCAATTTTTGCCGATCGACCCAGCGTATCCGCAACAGGCAACTTTGGGCGGCATTGTCGCTACTGCTGATGCGGGTTCCTTGCGGCATCGCTATCGCGGGGTGCGCGATTTGCTGTTGGGAATTACCTTTGTGCGATCGGACGGTAAAATTGCGGTAGCCGGAGGTCGAGTTGTTAAAAATGTCGCCGGTTACGACTTGATGAAACTGTTTACTGGTGCTTACGGCACATTGGGCGTCATCAGTCAAGTAACTTTCCGAGTTTATCCGCTGCCTGAATCATCGGGAACCGTAGTGCTGACAGGGGAAATTAATGCTTTGTCCCAAACGGCTCAAATCTTATTATCCTCTGCTTTGACACCAACAGCCGTTGATTTGGTGTCACCTGATTTAGTAGCACAATTAGGCTTAGGAAAGGGCACGGGATTAATCGTCAGATTTCAAAGTATCGCAGAAAGTGTTAAACAACAATCAGCCCGCTTACTGGAAGTTGGCAAAAAGTTGGGTTTGCAAGGCACTAGCTGCTGCGAAAATGATGAGCATCAGTTATGGCAAAGATTGCCAGAAACAATGTGGGATTCTGGCACAAAGTCGGCAATTATTTGCAAAATAGGAATCAGACCCTCGGAAGCTGTAACAGCAATTAACGAATTGCCGGTACAGGACGCTTTGATTCATGCAGGCAGCGGTTTGGGGGTTTTGCGGTTTGAGAATGCGACGGCCCAAACGCTGTTGCAGGTACGCAGAGGGTGCGAAGCGAAAGGCGGTTTTCTGACTGTTTTAGCAGCGCCGACCGACATCAAGCAACAGTTAGATGTTTGGGGCTATACTGGAAGTGCGATCGATTTAATGCGCCGGATTAAACAGCAGTTTGACCCGGAAAATCTTTTGAGTCCCAGTCGTTTTATAAGCGGTATTTAATTTAAAGTTTGTAGTCAGGAGTTTGGTCTTTATTGAATCCCGGTCTAACTCATTTGTTAACTAGACTTGTTTTTTAACGAACCGCGAAGGCGCGTTAGCGCTAGACCCCGAAGAAAGAGAAAAGAAGAGAAGTTTTTGTTTGCTTGAGGAATTTAGGCTTGCTAAGCATAGCAACCGCGCCTGACTGTTAGGAAGTTCTTTTCTTAATTGCTGAAATATAAGCGGTCGATTGCTTCTGACTTCTCTCCTAGATAACTAAATCCTTTTTTCTTCTTCCTTCTTTCTTCTTCCTGACATCCGTGACATCCGTTACATCCGTTACAGAATCCGTTGCCGAACTTTCTTCTTCTTTCTTCCATATATGCAAACTTCAGAAAAATCTCAAGTTCCCAGCGACGAGTTAAAACCTGCTAAAGAAAGCAATTTTCTAGCACAAAATCCCCATTTACAAACTCCCGAACTACAGGGCTTTGATGCTAATAATCCGCCGAATCCCCTATTAATCGATACTTGCGTGCACTGCGGCTTTTGCTTATCAACTTGTCCGAGTTATCGCGTACTCGGCAAAGAAATGGATTCGCCTAGAGGCCGCATTTATTTAATGGATGCAATTAACGAAGGCGACGCACCTTTAAACGAAGCAACCTCACAGCATTTCGATACTTGTTTGGGATGTTTAGCGTGCGTAACAGCTTGCCCTTCTGGAGTTCAATACGACAAATTAATTTCCGCAACACGCCACCAAGTTACTAGAAATCAGGAACGCACTTTTTCCGACAATGTAATTCGTACTCTGATTTTTAATCTCTTCCCTTATCCTCACAGATTGCGGCCTTTGCTTGTACCGCTGTTTATTTATCAAAAATTAGGACTGCCAAAACTTGTCCGCAAAACAGGTTTGCTGAAAAAAGTATTTCCCCGCTTGGCGGCGATGGAATCAATTTTGCCGAAAGTTACTGTCGATTCTTTCCGGGATAATTTACCAGAGGTAATTCCGGCAATAGGTGAAAAACGCTATCGAGTCGGCGTGATTTTAGGCTGCGTGCAGCGGCTGTTATTTTCGCCTGTTAATGAGGCTACTGTGCGTGTTTTGACGGCTAACGGTTGCGAGGTTGTGGTTCCCAAAAGTCAGGGATGCTGTGCTGCTTTGCCGGAACACCAAGGCCAAGCGGAACAGGCAAAAGCTTTGGCGAGACAAATGATTGATAGCTTTGAAAATACGCGTGTTGATTTTGTGATTATCAACGCTGCTGGGTGCGGTCACACTTTGAAAGAATACGGTCATATTTTAGCAGATGACCCGCAATATCGGGAGAAAGCTGAAAAATTTGCTGCTAATGTGAAGGACGTGCAAGAGTTTTTGGCAAGTGCGGGAATTACGGCGAAACTCAATCCTTTGATTGACGGAGATTTGACAATTGTGTATCAGGATGCTTGTCATTTGTTGCACGGCCAAAAGATTAGTTTGCAGCCGCGTCAGTTGCTGCAACAAATTCCGGGGGTGAAGTTGAAAGAACCTGTGGATGCGGCTTTGTGCTGCGGGAGTGCGGGGGTTTACAATATGCTTCAGCCGGAGGTTGCTGATGAATTGGGAGTGCAAAAGGTGGAAAATTTGCTGAATACTGGGGCGGAGTTGATTGCTTCTTCTAATCCGGGTTGTTCTTTGCAAATTAAGAAGCATTTGGAGTTGCAGGGAAAGGAAGTTACTTTGATGCACCCAATTGAGCTTTTGGATTATTCGATTCGCGGGGTGAAGTTGCTGAGGAAGTAGTTTTGTAGGGCGGGCGGTGTCCGCCCTGCTTTTGATGCTGAGTGAGATGTTTTTTAATGAACCGCAGAGGGCGCAGAGGGCGCAGAGTTCGAGAATAGAGAGATAAAAGAGAAGGAGGAATAGGCTTTTGTATTGAGAAGTCGTGAAGCGTAGCTATCCCGTAGGGAATCGCACTTCTGACTACTTCCCAAACTGCTAAAATTAAATTCAACAGTCTTTGACCCCGGACAACTGTTATGGTAACTCAAATCCCATCCCCTCCTCAGCAAGAAGTTATTTACCCCGACAGCGACGGCTTACCAATGGCAAATAATACTGACCAATTTCGCTGGATTCTCGTCATCGAACAAAATTTAGAATGGATGTATGCTAATGACGAGAATGTATTCGTAGCGGGTGATTTGTTTTGGTATCCAATCGAGGGAAGACCGAATATTGTTAACGCGCCCGACGTGATGGTTGCGTTCGGCACACCGAAAGGGAGACGCGGTTCTTACCAGCAGTGGAATGAGTCAGGAATTGCACCGCAAGTTGTGTTTGAAATTCTATCTCCTGGCCACACGCAGGATGAAATGGACAAGAAATTGCTATTTTACGATCGCCACGGAGTTGAAGAATATTACATTTACAATCCTAGCAATAACCAACTGCGAGGCTGGCTGCGGGGACAAGATGGGTTAGATGCGATCGCACTAATGGAAAATTGGGCGAGTCCTCGATTGGGAATTCGCTTCGATTTATCGGGCGATCAATTGCAAATTTATCGACCGGATGGAACGAGGTTTTTCTCCTACGTTGAGATTTGTCAACTGTTAGAGGAAGAACGCCAGCGGGCCGAACTTGCAGAAACCGTTTTAGCAGAAGAACGTCAGCGGGCCGAACTTGCAGAAACCGTTTTAGCAGAAGAACGTCAGCGGGCCGAACTTGCAGAAACCGTTTTAGAAGAGGAACGACGCCGATCGCAGATTTTGATGGAACGGTTGCGAGAAATGGGCATTAACCCAGATGAATTAAGTTAAAAATTTGGGTATTTTGGGTTGGATGAAAAAGTTCGTGAAGCGTAGCTATCCCGTAGGGAATCGCACTTCTCACCCTTCCCACAAGCTAAAATTAAATTAAACAGTCCCTAACCCCGGACAACAGTTATGGTAACTCAACTCAAGTCTCCTCAAAAACCTGATGTAATTTACCCCGACAGCGACGGCAAACCAATGTCTGACAATACCAAACAATTTCGCTGGATACTCATCATCCAACAAAATTTAGCGTGGCTATTTGCCGATGACCCGAATGTATTTGTCGCGGGGGATTTGCTGTGGTATCCCGTCGAAGGAGATAACAAGATTCGCGTCGGCCCGGATGTGATGGTAGTCTTCGGCAGACCGAAAGGAGATAGGGGTTCTTACAAGCAGTGGGAAGAAGAAAATATCGCGCCGCAAGTAGTGTTTGAAATTCTTTCTCCCGGTAACAGGCTAACAGAAATGAATAAAAAACAGGTATTTTACGATCGCCACGGCGTAGAGGAATATTACCTGTACGACCCGGAACGCAACGATTTTAGTGGTTGGATGCGTTCACAGGGGCGTTTGGACGTAATTGATGCGATCGAAAATTGGGTCAGTCCCCGACTAGGAATTCGCTTTGATTTGTCGGGTGAAGAGTTGCAAATTTATCGCCCTGACGGGGAACCGTTTGCAAGTTATGAGGAGGTTTCTCGCAGCTTGGAACAAGCCGAACAGCGGGCAGAACAAGCCGAACAGCGGGCAGAACAAGAACGAGTGCGGGCAGAACAAGCCGAACAGCGGGCTGCTGTCCTAGCAGAAAGACTGCGATCGATGGGAATTGACCCGGAACAATTGTAAACTAGACGGGGGAAAAGAGCGATCGCACTTTTAAATTTTAGCAAAAGTGCGATCGGCATAATAACTAATAACTAATGACTAATGACTAATGACTAATGACTGCTCACTAATGACTATTTCCCCTCTTCTAACCTCAAAAAATGCACCTGTCCCGAAGCTTCCGCCACTACGATTGTCACCCCATCAGGTGCAATAGCGCCAGCTTTTAAAGCACTATCTCCCCTGAAACTAGCAATTACTTCTCGATTTAACAAATCCCAAACTTTGAGAGTATTATCGTCCGAAACAGAAATTGCCTTTGTTCCCATAGTCGCCACAGATGTTACCGCATCAGCATGACCTGCCAAAGTAAAAACTTCTTTTCTACTTGACAAATCCCAAACTTTCAACTTGTGTTCCCGCCCGCCAGAAATCGCCCATTTGCCATCCGCCGTAACTGCCACAGCATTCACAAAACTCTCATGACCTTTGAGAGTAAAAAGTAGATTTTTGACGGCTAAATTCCATAAATATGCCAAAATATTCTTTTCTTTTCCCAAACTCCAAATTTTCAGATTTTTGTCGCCGGAAGCCGAAATAATTCGCTTGCTGTCGGGAGTAACTGCCACAGATTTTACCCCGTCATCATGACCTGAAAAAGTAAAAAGTTCCTCTCCTGTTTCTAGATTCCAAACTTTAATAGTTTTGTCTCCAGAACCGGAAATCGCCATCGTTCCGTCTGCCGTCACTGCCACAGAATTTACCCAGTCTGTATGACCAGTAAAAGTAAAGATTTCCTTTCCGGTTTCTAGATTCCAAACTTTCACAGTTTTGTCGCCGGAACCCGAAACTACTCGCTTGCTATCCGGTGTGATTGCGATCGCTTTTACCCAATCTTTATGACCGGGAATAGTAAAAATTTCCTGTCCGTTTTTGAGATTCCAGACTTTAATGCTGTTGTCTCCTGAACCGGAAATCGCTTTCGTACCGTCCGCCGTCACTGCTACAGCATTTACCCAGTCAGCATGACTTGCAAATAATAAATTTTCTTTGCCTCTTTCTAAGTGCCAAACTTTGAGAGTTTTGTCAGAGGAACCAGAAACTATCCGCTGGCCGTCGGGGGTAACAGCCACAGCATTCACTGGGGCGATGTGATTGGTAAAAGTGAAAAGTTCTTCTTTTGTTTCCAGATTCCAAACTTTCAGCGTTTTGTCGCCGGAAGCCGAAATTACCCGTTTGCCGTCGGGACTGACTGCCACAGCTTGAACGAAACTGCCGTGTTTTCCTAAAGTGAAAAGTTGCTTTCTTTCTGACAAACTCCAGACTTGAACAGTTCCGTCGTAACTGCCGGAAATTATGTGTTCGCCGTCGGGAGTAACTGCTACACTTTTTACCCAGTCTTCATGACCCGTGAGAGTAAAAAGTTCTTTTCCGGTTTCTATGTTCCAGACTTTAATGCTATTGTCGCCTGACCCAGAAATCAACCCTTTGCTATCAGGAGTTATTGCTACGGACTGCACAAAACTGCTGTGACCTTTGAAGTTAAAAATTACTTCCCTGCTTGTCAAATCCCAAACTTTAATACTGCCATCCCAAGAACCTGAAATTACTCGCTTGCCGTCGGGAGTTACTGCTACTGCTTCTACGGCAAAAGTATCGCCTGCAAAGGTAAATCTTTCTGTCCCAGTTTCTATATCCCAAATTTTAATGGTATTGTCCCAAGAACCGGAAATTACTTTAGTACCATCGGGGGTGACAGCTACAGCATTGACGTAGGTAAGATGACCTTTGAGGGTGGAAAGTTCTTCTCCTGTTTCTAAGTGCCAAATTTTGAGATTGTGGTCGGAGGACGCAGAAATTGCCCGCTTGCCGTCGGGGGTGATTGCTACAGCTTGTACCCAATCTGTATGGCCGGTGAGGGTGCGTAGCAATCTCCCGCCAGGAGGGGTAAAACTGGCAGTTATCGGTCGCAGCCACGGTTTTTTTTGTTGTTTTGCTTGTGTTAACAGTGCTTGAATTTCTGGACTTTCAAAGCACATCAATCGGGCTATTAGTTGGGTAGCTAGTTGGGTTTTATCTGTGGCTAGAATGTGGGCCGACAGCCGAATTGCTTCTTGGATTAATTTGAGTTGGTCGGCTTTTTGATCGGAGATAATAATATCGGAACTTGTTGCTAAATCGTAATCTTCTATTAGCGCCTGTACTCCCGATGCGGACAGCTTGGCTTCAATAAAATTGTAATCTGTTAGTAAGCTGTATAATTTTTCTGAGTCAGAAGTCGCTGCTAGCTGACTTGGCAGGATTCCCAGGTAGTGCGTCTGTTCTGCGGGCTGCATTTTATCCAGCCCTTGTGTAAACTCGGTCATAAATTTACGGATGTGTTTTTTAAATGTATACGATCGCTAGCTGCACCTACTGGAAATCCGAGCGAGAATTTTTTCTCTTGACTTAGCATGACATATTTGAATGCTATGTGCTACGGGCTTGCTGTCCTCGGTTTAGTGAGGGTTCGATGAATTGCTGGTTTTTTAGTCGCAGTCTGCTTTGAGAATTTTCAAGCAGTGCGATTACAATAAATTCCCGCAAATATAATTCAACTCAGCAACGCCCAATTTACCGAGCAATCTACAAAAGCTTACATATATCGTTGTTTTTCTTAACATAGCTGGTATTTTGGCGACGAGAGTCGATCGATCAACACTGTCAAAGCTAATAATTTTTAGGTATCGCAATCCTATTTAAAGTGCGAAAAAGACTTTTTATAACGAAATATGATGGCGGATGCTCTAATTTTCTGTCAAGTCGGCCGCATCAGCAAGGCAGATGTCCCCCTGGTTGGGTTTCGTACCTCAACGGCATCTGCAATCTGTTTCACCCAAAGCTCTCAGAAAGCTTTGCAGGTGCGCCCCCTTCCTCTAAAATATAGAAAAGGACTTGCACTCTTAAACCGGGTTTCTAGACAAAATCATTGGTTTGACCGCTAGGTACGCAGGAAGAAACCGGGTTTCTGACTCCATAGCGCGCAAGTCACGATCGCAAATAAAGCAGTATTGAGTTTAGAGACAAATTTCATGGATGTTATTGAGTTTTTCGAGTTAAGTGCAGGCAAATGGTTTTCCCAGCGTACCGTACACAATCTCAATTCTGGGGAATTGCAGGCCGGTAAATCTGACCTCAAAATAGAAATACTGACAGCTAGCGATGCAGCAGTCGTCAAACTTTGCCAACAACACTCGATTAACCCGGCTTCAACTGGGCTAAAGGGCGTTCGGATTAGTTGGGACGGTATTCCCGATCGCGACAAAGCTAAACAAATCGGTTCTACAATATTAGCGATCGTACCAAATCCCGGCAATCCCAGCGAAGGCCAAGTGTTGCAAGACAAGGGTAATAGCCGCTACGTGATGGGCGACGACGTACTGACATTGATTACAGAATCAGACACCCTCCATGCAGAAGAAAGGCTGTGGTATCTCATGCCTAACTTGCGACTGCGGACTAGCGTTGTTAAGCAAGCTAACGGTACTGAACAAGCATCTTTTTGTTCGGAAATTCGGATGGGAGGCACTCCTAAAAGTGAAGAGTGACAAATAACTATCTAGTTCTCAAAGTTTACACCCTATTTCTGCTTTCTCCCTTCTTTCTTCTGCCTTCTCTGGCAATCGCTTTTAACTTGGTATGAAAATCAGTGTGTTTGACAACTGGGAATGATTTGGCCACAGGTTTGTCCGCTAATTTGTGCTCAGTTTCGGCTCGATCGGCGAGGGCGGTAACAGCCACATCTTCATATACTACAAATTCTGTATTTTCTTTTGTGCGATCGTCGGCGGGCAATTTTCCTGTTTCCTGGGCTTCTGTGTTCGGTACTTCTGCATCTGGTGTGCGATCGAGCGGCGGTTCGGACGGCTCAACCAAATCTAACTCTGCGACAGTTACTTCCGATTCCTGGTTCGATAAAAGTATATCTTCCGGTGGTAGTTGAGCAGCACTTTCTCCGGTTAAATTTTGAGGAAAATTATTGCATACCAAGCGTTCAAACTCGCGATTGAAATGATAAAGAGGTTGACCTATCCGATGCCACATACTCAATAGCTGTCCCACAGAAACAGCCTTGTAGCGGCCTTGGTAAAGCGCTTCAACCACTGCTAAACGCAGCCAATAGCCGGGATATTTGGTCAGCCATTCACCCGCCAATTTCTCGGCTTTTTTGCCACCTAGGTCAAAACCGTAGTGAACCAGCAGAGCCGCTGCTTGTGCAGATATTGCCGTCACTTCTGTCATTTGTTGTCTGTTGACTGTTGACTGTTGTCTGTTGACTGTTGACTGCTTTCTGTTGGTTCCAAATTCCCAATGACCAATTCCCAATGACCAATTCCCAATTAGACAATTGAATTAATCGGATAAACGCACGCCTCCTTCTACAGTTCGCGCGTCCCCGGAAAAAGGTTGGGGAGTCCCATTCCAATTGAAGTCGCTAACTCTAAAAGTCAGGCTGCCGACTTGACGCTCAGGATTAAAACGCAAAATAATTGCGTAGCTGCGGCGACTGTATTCTAAAGTGTAATTCGTACTGATTGCTTCCCCGCTTTCTAAATTAATAGCACTTTGAAATCCAACTCGAAAGCCTCCGTAAACTTGCTGGACAAGCCCAAAAGACAGGACTCTCAAATCTACTAAGCGATCGAATAAAAACGGCGATATACCGTCCCGGCCCACCTGGGTATAAGTCAGGTTAAACCCAGTGTAATCGAGGAAAGGGCGGGAGAAATGACCGAACTGCCCTTGAATGCCGACGCTGCCGGCGATCGAATTTTGTCGATCGCCACTGCTGTAAGAAGTGCCAACTCCCCGGACTCCCAAGGCCAGTTGCAAGAAAGGAACCACCGGCGTCCGCGTATACCTCAAACCCTGGGTGGGAGTGCGGGGCAGCGGTTCGCCCTCCCACAGGTTGAAGCCGCGACTCAAGGCAAAGCTGAGTTGGGAACGCCCCAGATCGATGCGGTTGTTTTCCCGCACTGGTTCGAGCAAGTCTGCTCGATCGGTGTCAGCATTGATAAATTGATACCCAGCTTGGTAGCTGAGATTGATACCAGTGCTTCCGAGTGGGATGACTGGGGAAGTGAGGACTGCCCCCAGGCTACTCTGCACGGTTTGATAGCCCAGAGAACCGTTAAACAGTCGATCGCGATAACTGTATTCTGCTGCCAGAGTGTGAGTGCCGATCAACTGTCGCAGGCGCAAATTGCCCCGAAAGCTGTCTTCCGGCAAGTTCGGGAAATCTTCAAAACTCAGAAATATTGCCGATCCGTCGAGCCTGGTGCGCGGGCCCAGACTAGCCCCCAACCTCGCTTTCAGCCCGTAGCTATCGGGAGAAAACGGATTACCGCCGTTCTTTGCCACGATCCGCTGCAGGTAAATTTGGGGCGTCAGGGTCAGCCGCACTGGCCCGTTTTGCAACACCTCAAAACCGCACTCGGCATACAAACCGCCTCTTTCGCCCCCGTCGTAGCCAAAGGTCAAACACGGGCCGTTTTGCTGCCGGCTGTCAAACACTTGCCTGCGGGGATACACGGGTATTTTCACGCGGTTGTCGAACACCAAGCGGGGTTTAGTTGTGACCAATTCCTCAGCCGTGGGCGAAATCCTTCTAATCGTCGCCGTCCGGGCCCTGTATTCAAATTCCGGCGGGGAAAACGGGTCGTTAGTAAGCCGAATGTTGGTTGCTACCCTCGCGCCGTCTGGCAGCAGTTCGATGCGTTCTGCTTCAAAGCGGATGCGGTTGACGGCGCCGACCACTTGGGGGGCCGCTAGCTGTCCGCCGCCGCCGAGAGTGACTGTTGCAGCGCCGGGGGATTTGACTCCGCGCAGGGGCTGCTGGCTGGTAATTCGATCGCTCAGGGGCTGTTCCAGAATCGTCCCAGCACTGATATCTGTAGGCAGTGTGGGGGTCAATTCGCTACCTGCTGCGGGCAGGAATATTTCCCCCCTGGCTTGTTCGACTGCGCCGCTGTTGAGGCCGAGATTGAACTCCATCCGCTGGCCGCGCACTACTTGTTGGCCGCGGGTATAGGCGACATTGCCGGATGCTACCACTTGGCGGGTGACTAAGTTGACGATCGCTCGATCGGCATCAATCACAGTTTGCCGGAACCGCACGACGACATTACCAACCGCCGTCACAATTTGCTGCTTGTCGTCAAATTCTTGGCTGTCGGCCTTAACTTCAATAGTATCGGCCGGACTCACCGGAAACGGAACCGTCCGCCCAGAAGGTGCGGTGCGGACTCCCGGCGTGGCTGGTTTAGGCTTCGGTGTCGGCGCAGGGGGCGTACTGGGTGCGGGGGCCGTGCCTGGTGTGGGAATGTCCAACTGCTGTTGCCCGCTTGGTGCTGGTTCTGGCGCGGGTTCTGGGACGGGAATCTCCGCAGGTTCGGGAGAGTTATCTTCTAACTGCCGGCCTTGGGCCTGATACCAACTTTCCTGCTTTCCGACAAGATTTCTCTGCTGTTGTTTCTGCGCCTCTGCGGTTCGTTTTCGATTGCGAATGGCAACGGCATTTTCTACCGAACCTAATTGGTAAGCCGTAAACGAGGAATCTTTCGGAGTTTCCGCTGTTTCGGGTTCTCCCACAGAAGGCCGACGCTGAAATCCCACCACTGCGTCGCCGCTTTCCACTGCTGCTAGGGGGTCGGCGATTTCTGGAGGCTGGTCGGTGGCTGGCGTAGTGCCGAGGAGTGTGGCTGCTGGTTCTGCTGGGGCTGGTGTGGGTTCTGGCTGAACGATATCTGGGCTTGGTTCCGGTATTTCTGCGGGGTTGCTGCGGGTGTCTCCATCGCCGGTCGCGACAGTGAGAGCGACTTTTTTGGGCTTTGCGATGTAGATGATGCCAGGGGGTTCTGGCGGCGGTACCGGATAGGGCATAGTTACAATAGGTAAGTCATCCGATTTTAGATTTTAGATTTTAGATTTTATAGGGTGCAAATTATTGAAAATTTTGCATCTAATAAGGCAACTGTTTAAACATTCATCTGATATCTAAAATTTGCAGTGGCTTTGGCGCGCCGAAACCTGGCTGCTTTCAGAACTTGCTTTCGCCACAACATAACCTCGCTGCTGGTGCGAGGTCAAGTATTGTTCAACTAATTTTTGCGGGTTTGTCGGCTGTTGCAGGGGCTGCGGTGACGCGCCCCCAGCAAGCGGCCGGGATAGCTTGTTTATTCCATGTCTCTGCGGTTGGGGTTCCGGGCTGGGTCATTGGACAAAAATCCAAATATGAACAGGGAAACAAAAAATAAAACAACTACATTAACTACGATTTTGAGGGTTAGCACTGTGGGAGTCTCCAAAGATGGCATAATACTGAGCTGATTTGCTGCTGTTGCAGCAACTTTTTTATCATAAGCTAAAGATTAGTCAATTTTATCTTTGCTTTTGAGGATTTTTGGCAAGTTGATTTTTGCCCAATTCCAGAGTTGCTCGGCGATGTTTTCTAGCCGCAGCATAACTCGATCGAGCCATTCGAGCACTTGTTCTAGGGGGTGCTTAATATATCCCATCGATTCGGCTTTTGTTTCTAAGTAGTCGCCCTCGGGTTGGACGCCTGCGCTGGGATTTTTGGGCTCGGCTGCGGCGGGGGTTGCGGCCGTGTATCTGCTAGTTTGGGCGGTGATTGCTGCTGGGGATTGGTTGTTTTGTGCGGTGTTCGGGTTTGTGTTTTTTGGCACTTGGGTTTCCTGTGCACGCCCTGGGGTTGATTCTGCTGCGAGTGCAGAGCTATTTTTTTGAGTAACTGCTAAATCAGATGCTGTTTGGGGTTGACTTGTTGGGCTTTTTGTCAGCAAGCTCTGTTTTAGCTGCCCCAGCAGGCGGTGAAGTGCTTCGGGGTACGGGGATATTGAGACTGCGGTCGATCGACCTTCTGACAATTCTCCTAATTCTGCAATTTCTTGCTTGACTTTTGGACTAGCTTGTGCTGCATGGGTTTGAGCTGCTGCCTGGGGTTCGGAACTGTCGTCGATTAAATGCTGTGGTGCTGGTTCCCCAAATAAGTCTTGCCAGTTCAGCCACGGTCGATCGACCTCTGGGCTTATTTGCGTGTTTTCTTTTTCTTGTCGCTGTTTCAAATAATACTGAATGGCAACTGATTTCTCAGTATTATCACTGGCTGCCGTTTCTTTGCCCAGAAGGTGATCTACTGACGACCAAATAATTCCCTCGATGTTTCGAGCGTATTTTTCGAGGATTTCGCGGGCGGAAAAATCTACATTGGCTTCTGTGCCGGATGTATTAATTTTTACTCCGGGGGCTTCTGTGGGTGCGGCGATTGTTTTTGCCGATGGCGGCAGGGTTAATTCCTCAATGTTGACGGCGGCGCGATCGAGTAATGTAACAAAGGAGAGAGGATTAGCGGGTCGATCGAACTTGCTGTTAAAATTAGTTTCTAGTTTTGGGGTATTGGGGTCGATCGAATTCGATGGCGCAATTGACTGCAGTGCGGTTTTTGCTTCGATTTGGGCGCGGGCTTTTTGGACTAGGATGGCATTGCGGTCGATGGATTTTTTAACTGCGAGGATTGATTCTCCAAACTGATTTCTTTTCAGAGCAACCGGACTCGTCTGAAGCCATGCCATCAATTCCCAAAAACGACGCATCGGCGGCAACTGCGCTTTTTTCGCCGCTGACTCCAAACCGAGATTAAATTTTAATTCTTTTTGGGTAATTTCCCGTTGTTCGGGTCCGCAGTTTGCTACTTCCCAAGTTATGCGACCTTCCAGCATTTCCTGCTGTTCGGGTGTCAAAATATCTAATATCTGATTTTCTTTTCCGACCAATACTAAAGTGCGGGCTGGGATAAAACTGGCAATTCCCTCCACTTTCGGTTGCGGTTTTAATTGAGTTTTAGCAAGTGGGTGTTCTAAGACGGAAGTGGTTTGATGCTTGGTGATTTGTCCCTTAAAAGTGATTGCCGGAGGTAAATCGTTACCAGTATTTCCCTGATTATTAATTAACAGCGGGAAGCTGGCTAAAGTTTTCGCAGTTTGCGACGAGTTTAGTAAATTTTCGGCTAGGTGCAAAATTTCGGCTATCGAACTTTCCTCGGAAATTTCCCCCTGATACCAATTTTGTGGCAAATCGGGATTTTCGTCGCCCCCAAATTCTTGCAGTTCCGGTAAATCTACTTTTTGACTTGATTCCCGCAACTGTCGGCCTAGCAGTCGGGAACTTTGCACCAGCAAATAAGCTGGATAAAGCAGAATTTGGGTGGCGGTGAGAGTTGCTTCTTTAATTTGACGCCAAGTTCGATCGCAATTGTCAGCGACTTGGCGGGACTGTTTCGATATAAAATTTAATAGCCGGCTTTGGTATGGGCCGTAGTAACCGTTAGACATAAGTTTTATTCTTGAATTCAGATTTTTGATTCGCGCCGGAATTGCTGAATATTGCTGTAAAATCAAAGCGAGATCTTAATCGCAGCTTCAAACCCTCTGAAACCTCTATTTCTTAGCGTCCTTTGCGTCTTCGCGGTTCAATCCGATCTTTGATTCCTACACAAATCCTATTTTAGCGAAATATGAGCGCTTCTGTGTCACCTGCTAGCAACAATATTTCTGAAGTTGTAGAAAAGTTGCGCCGCCTCAGCCAAGTGGAGGTTCAGTCTGGTTGGAGGTACTGCGATTCTGACTCTGCTGTTTCTTCAGTAAATATTTGTAACAGCCCTGTTGCTGAACTTAACAGCAAAGGACATATTGCTTGGCCGTCGGGGAAACAAGTTTTGTATTTGGGCCAGCAATTTGTAATTCCTGACAATTTGCACGGCTATCCTGTGGTTGGTTTGCGGTTGCTGCTGGGTTTGACTTGGTGGGCAGAAGATGCTCAAATTTTTGTGAACGGCGAGTTAGTCGGACAGGGAGATTTATTTGATTTTGCCGATCGAGTTTTGTTGAGTTCGTCGGCAAATCCCGGAGATGAATTTTTAGTTATTTTGCGGTTGGTAAGTCCGGGTCACGATAACGGTGCTTTAGTGCGATCGATTTGTTTGTACGAAGCTGCTGACTCTTCTTGTTTCGATCCGGGTTTTGTTGCTGCCGAATTAGAGATTTTGCAAAATTCGCTAACTCACAATTTAGAAAATTTAAATTCCCAATACCTCTCCACCGAAACAATAGCAAATCGCCCCGGGTTTGTCAAGGGGGAAACGCTGAAATCTGAGATTGATTTGGCGATGGGTTTGATTGATTGGTCGGCGGTGTGCGATCGCGAAAAGTTCGATCGCTCGCTGTCTGTTTTGCGGCACAATTTACTGGGATCTCTGCGGGCTTTTTCGGGGGATTTAGATGAGGGAACCGCAGAGGGCGCAGAGAGCACAGAGGGAGGAAGAAGGGATGAGGTTTTTGAGGGTGGAGAAAATACCGATGCTACATCTATATATATAGGAGAAAGTGGCGATCGGACATCTTTTTCGGGGGAGTTGGATGAGGGAACCGCAGAGGGCGCAGAGAGCACAGAGGGAGGAAGAAGGGATGAGGTTTTTGAGGTTGGAGAAAATAGCAATGCTACATCTATATATATAGGAGAAAGTGGTGAACTGACATCTATATATACAGGTAAAATCTATTTGGTCGGTCACGCTCATTTAGACTTAGCTTGGCTGTGGCCTGTCCCGGAAACTTGGGAAGCGGCAAAGCGAACTTTTGAGTCGGTATTGAAATTACAATTGGAGTTTCCCGATTTGATTTTCTGCCATTCAACTCCGGCGCTTTATGCTTGGATGGAAGAACATCGGCCGGACTTATTTGCTGCGATTAAAAAACAGGTGGTGGCGGGTTGCTGGGAAGTTGTCGGCGGGATGTGGGTAGAACCGGATTTAAACTTGATTTCCGCTGAATCAATGGTGCGGCAAGTTTTTTACGGACAGCGTTACGCAAAAGAAAAATTTGGAGAATTGATGCGGGTAGCTTGGCTACCGGATACTTTCGGTTTTGGGTGGCAATTACCTCAGATTTTGCGGCAAGGTGGAGTTGATTATTTTGTGACGCAAAAGTTGCGCTGGAACGATACAACGGAATTTCCCCACGGTGCATTTTGGTGGGAAGGGTTGGACGGTACTAAAATATTTAGTATGATGTCTCCTCCAATTGGCGAAAGTATAGAATCTGTGAAAATGGCAAGTTATGCTTTTGACTGGGAAGCTAAAACTAATTTGCAAGATGCTCTTTGGTTGCCTGGGGTTGGCGACCACGGCGGCGGCCCGACTCGTGATATGTTGGAGGTGGCGAAACGCTGGAAAATGTCGCCTTTTTTCCCGAGGTTGGAGTTTGCGAAAGCGGTTGATTATTTGTCTTTGATTGAGAGTCATTTTTTGCCGGAAGTTGGGGAAAGTTCCTCTGAAAGCGATGTTCCAGACTCGGAGAATCAGGAGAATTTGCGGCCGCGAGAATTGTCAAAATTGTCGGCAATTTCGGATGCAAATCCTCCCATCTCAGAACTCAAAACTATTCCCCGCACTCTCCCGATTTGGAAAGACGAACTTTACTTAGAATTCCACCGGGGCTGCTACACGACTCGCGCCGACCAAAAACGCCAAAACCGCCGCTGCGAAGAATTGCTCTACCAAGCCGAGTTGCTGTCTTCGCTGGCAACGATTTGTGCTGGTGCGGTTTATCCGAAGTCCGAATTAGAATCTGCTTGGAAACAAATTTTGTTTAACCAGTTTCATGATATTTTGCCCGGTTCTGCGATCGCCCAAGTTTACGCGGATGCTAATATAGCCTTTGCCGAGGTCGATCGCACTTGTCGCGAAATCTTGCTACAATCTTTGGATGCAATCTCGGCTCAAATTTCTCTGCCGCATCCTCCGCAGTCCGACGCTCAACCGATTTTGATTTTCAATACTCTCAATTGGTCGCGCTCTGAGGTTGTGGCTGTACCGCTTCCCGATTCCGCTGATTCAGCTTGGCAAATTTACGATTTTTCCCGACGGCGACTGGTGTCGCAAATTGTCAGGCGCGATCGACCGCAATCGCAATCTACACTGTTATTTTGGGCCAATAATATCCCCGCCGTTGGCTACCAGGTGTTTTGGCTGTGTCGCGAAGACGCTCAAACTGTTGATAATGCGTCTGCGAGTCCAGAAACCGAAAAAAAGACAGAGTTATCAAAACTTACATACGGTATAGCACAAAAAAACACAGTTAGTCAAGAAACGCCTTTTGCAGCCGCACAAATGGTTCTAGAAAATGAATTTATTCGGGCAACAGTAGACGACAAAACTGGCAATTTATCCAGCATTTGGGATAAAGTAAATAACCGAGAAGTCCTGAATGCAGCAGGCGGCAATCAACTGCAAGCATTTCAAGACAGTGGCCAATATTGGGATGCTTGGAATATCGATCCAAATTATGAAAAACATCAATTACCCGCGCCGACACTCAAAGATATTTTTTGGGTAGAGGAGGGAGAAATACGGCAGAGTTTGCGCGTAGTCCGACAAATTGGCAAATCGGAGTTTTGCCAAGATTATATAGTAGAAATAGGTTCGCCGGTGCTGAAAATCAAGACTGTTGCAGATTGGCAAGAAACTCACGTTTTAGTAAAAGCAGCCTTTGGGTTAAATGTAGAAGCAGATTTTGCAACTTGCGAAATTCCCGGCGGTGCGATCGATCGCACAACCAAGCCGCAAACACCCGCCCAAAAAGCCAAATGGGAAGTGCCGATTTTGCGCTGGACGGATATGAGCAATGACAATTTTGGAGTGAGTTTGCTCAATGATTGCAAATACGGTTGCGACCTTCAGCCGAATCAAATTCGGCTGACATTGCTTCGGGGTTCAACTTGGCCCGATGAACAAGCAGATGTAGGAGTTTCCGAATTTACTTGTGCCGTCTATCCCCACGCTGGAAATTGGCAAGAAGCCGGCACAGTTCGGCGCGGCTACGAGTTGAATTTGCCGCTGCTAGTAAAGGTGTTGCCACAGTTAGGAGAAAATCGAAACAAGAATTTATCCGCAGTTGGCAAGTTATTGGATTTGTCCGCCGAAAATTTAGTGTTGATGGCGTTTAAACAGTCGGAAGAGGATTCTAATGTGTGGATTTTGCGGTGTTGCGAGTGTCACGGTGAAGAGGCGAAGTTGGAATTAAAGAGCGATTTGGGTTTGGCAATTAGTCAGCCTGTCGATTTATTAGAACAACCCATAAATTTGCCCCAGAAGTCAGACGATGGGAGAAATTTCAGAATATCACCCTGGAAAATAGCTAGTTTTGCAGTAAATTTATCAATACCAATGGAGATATAGTACCTCATCGCAAATTTATCCCACATTTTGAGCCTTTGCGAACTTAGTGCGAACAAAATTTGCCAACCTACGCCAATTAGCTCTCACAACTTTCTTCTGATCTAAAATATGCAAAATTACGAACGCTAAAAATGTGTACGCCAGCCAAAAATGCAAACTCCTTCCCACCTCAACCAGTGCGGAATTCTGCGGAAACATATCCGGCAAAAGAATTCCGAAAAATTTCACATTGTTACTTTTGTAAGAGTTAGAAAGTAAGAAACCCGCAACCGGAACTAGCCACATAAAAACGTACAAAGTTGCGTGCAGAGCAAAATTTTTGTACCATTCCTTCGTAAACTTTGGCAGGCGTTTCGTATATTTTTTCCACCATACGCGCAGCAGAGTTAAAATCCGCCAAGTCAGCAAAGCCATTGTCAGCACTCCTACGGATTTGTGAAAATCGTAAAGGGGGCCTCGAATAAACAATTCTCCCGGCAATCGAGCCATAGACGTACCGGTAATAAACAACACTAAATAGCAAGCTGACATCACCCAGTGTAAGGACATCAGTTGTTTGAACGCAGAATTAAGTCTGGGTTTCGCAGCGGGTTGGGTAGTCACTGTTTCTTACCTCCTTAGCGTTTGCTGGACAAGATTAAGTATAAACTCTAGGACTAAAGCCCGTGACCGATTGTGCATCATAAGATTTACTTAACTTAATTATTGCAAATATTTATTAAGCTGTCAAATTAACTATATTCACGATCGTCATTCCTAACACAAAACGATCGTACTTGGGTCGATCGCCCCCCCAGCAGTTTTCAGGTCAAGTATCCCCACAACCACCGCAAAAGCTGACCCAACAATTGCCACCGCCGCCCGGTTCATCCGCAGCCCGGGCAAATATCCCAAACCAAATCCCAAGTAGGTCACTCCCAATACTAAATATTTGAGTGTTATCATATATACTTAAAATCAGGGATAATCGGTTTTTTCCATTGTCTAGGATGCTAAAAGTACAGACCGGGTAATTGCAGCTAAACCTGCTGGCATTGCAACTAGCGGGAAATATCGCCGGCAGAGGGTCTACCAACTACAAACAAACACAGTGGTTGCATTGGAAAGCGAAAAACAGGGTGCTGGACAAGTTGTAATTTTGTTACAACTTGTAACTTTTTTCAAACAACAGGTTTAATTTAGTTTCACAAGAAAGTTAAATTCCAGAAAGTAAAATTAATTACAGTCGAGTTAAGCTAAAAGTGTTTGCTAAAAAAAGTCATTCAAGCAACCCAGAAACCAACAATTCTTACTTAACCGGCACGGAGGACGAGCTCGCGGCAGCAAAACTTTCGTGCAGCAAAAACGTCCAACAGGATTGGTATCGAACTCTCTACGACAATTTTCCTGGCATTTACTTCGTCCTTGATGCTTTGGGAAGAGTTTTTTCGCTCAATCAATTCGGCGAGTCTCGCCTTGCCTACAAATCGCAGGAATTAATTTCTCATTCAATTTTTAACATATTTTCCTGCCAATATCAAGGAAAAATGCAAAGTGAATTTGCCGGATTGGCACAGCAGGAAAACGGTAAGCAAACTCTAACAGTTGCCTGTTGGGAAGGCTGCTTGACTTGCAAAGACGGCAGGATTATTAGGGTAAAAGCAACCGCGCGCGCAATGCCGGCGGTAGATTGGAAAATAGAGGAAAATACCAATGGTCGCTCACTTGCCAATTTTCAACGGCCGGCGGTACTGTTAGTTTGCGAAGAAATTAATGCTGCTTCGCAGTCACCCATGCCGCCCAAACAGAGAGAAAATGGGCGTAGCCCAACTTTGGCGATCGCAAAATTAGCCCAAAGTCAACTTAAAGAACGCAACAATCTAGAAAAATTCATCCGCGAAGTAACAGAAACCGCTGTCAGTATTGTCAACTGCGATCGAGCCAGTATTTGGCTATACGGCGAAGACAAAACTCAGCTTCACTGCATCGACCTTTACGAACAAAATACTAAACTCCATTCCGTACAAATAATCATCACAGCCTCCGACTGTCCGGCATATTTTCAAGCTTTAAAATCTGCAAGTGTGATCGCAACTGTGGCCGCAGAAAATGACCCCAGAACACGAGAACTTGTAGGTCTTTATTTGGTCTATCAGCGCACGACTTCCCTTTTAAATGTACCGATTGTGGTGGCAGGTCAAATGGCGGGAATAGTCAGCGCCGAACGCCAGGGTTCCGACGGTGATTGGACGGAAGAAGAACACGAATTTACCCAAATATTAGCAGATTTTGTATCCTCAAGTTTGTCAGCTAGCGAAAAATTAAAATTAGAAGCAATACGGCATGAACAGCAGCAAAACTTGCTGACCCAATACTACGATCAACTAGAGGAAAGAGTAGAAAGACGCACTGCTGAACTCAAAAAAGCCAACCAAAAATTGCAACAAGAAATAATTAAAAGAAAACAAGCAGAAGCAGAACTACGCCTCCAGCAACAAGAACAGCAAATTATTTTTGATTCCGTGCCGGCGATGATTTGGCTCAAAGATACCGAAAGTCGCCTGCTGCGAATTAATCAAGCCGCCGCTGCATCGAGAGGTTTGCCTGCAGCTCAATTAGAAGGTAAATCTTTTTATGAAATCTATCCAGACGAAGCAGAGCAATATTATTTAGAAGATTTGGAAGTAATCCATTCTGGCCTTCCCAAACAGGGGCAAGTCGAATTGCTACCAACAGTTTCGGGTCAAAAATGCTGGGTGCGGACAGATAAAATACCTTACCGCGATGAAACAGGTAAAGTCGCTGGTGTAATCGTGTTTGCAGTAGATATTACTGATTTAATTAGAGTCGAAAAAGAACTGCGAGAATATCGCGATCGCCTCGCAGAAAAAGTCGAAAAACGCACTGCTATGTACAGGCAAGCCATGACCGCTTTGTACTCCGCAAATACGCAACTGCAACAGCTAATTAACAACAGCTATTCCTCTGGCGAAAATGGCAGCAGCCAGTCAGCAGCGCGCTTGCTCGAATGCGAAGCTTATTTTGAAGCAGTTGCCGTAGCTGACCGCGACACAATTTTGAGCGTCAGCAGCAATTTTGCCGAACTTTTCGGTTACGAACCTGCGGAAATGGTGGGAATGAGCTTGCTGGAACTACTCTCGCCGAAATCATACAAACAGGCGCCGCAAATGATTTCTGCTGCCAGCAATACAGTCTGTGAAACTATTTTTCTTAAGCGAGATGGAACTGCTTTCCCCGCTGACGTTCGCAGCAAATTCGTATTTTGGGAAGGTCGTTTAGTCCAGGTGAAAGCAGTCCGAGACCTCACGGAACGCAAATTGACCGCAGCAGAATTAGAGCGATCGCGCTCTTTGCTGCACGCTACCTTAGAAGCAACTGCCGACGGCATTCTCGCGGTTACTACCGCCGGAGAACTGATTAGTTATAACGAAAAGTTAGTTCAAATGTGGGGAATTTATGAAGAAGTTAGAAACTCAATGGATAGAACGGTGCGGCTGGCATTTCTGACTAAGCAAGTTAAAGATCCGAGGGCTTTTTTGCAGAGAGTTAAAGAATTTTATAGCGATGCAGAGTCGGAAGGTTGCGATATTCTAGAATTTAAAGACGGCCGCACTTTTGAGCGCTACACGCAGCCGATTCGAGTCGGACAAAATATTATTGGCAGGGTGTGGCGCTTCCGCGATATTACCTCTCGCGAAAAGGTGACGGCAATGTTGGGAGATTCTCAAAGGCGCTTTCGGGCAATTTTTGATTCTTCTTTCCAATTTGTGAGCTTATTGAAACCGGACGGCACTCTGCTGGAAGCTAACCAAACTTCTCTGGACTTTGCGGGGATTAAGCTACGGGATGTTGCCAATAAACCGTTTTGGCTGTTGCCTTGGTGGGGAGATTCTGAGGAAGTTCAGGAACAGTTGCAAGAGGCGATTTCTCGATCGGCAAAAGGTGAATTTGTCCGCTATGAAGTGGAAGTTCAAGGTGTAAATCGGACGGCAACTGTTGATTTTTCTCTCAAACCGGTCGCGGATGAAACTGGCAAAATAGTATTGCTACTGCCGGAAGGTCGGGACATTACTAAAAGTAAGCAAGCCCAAGTCGCGCTGCGGCAACAAATAGAACGGGAACGCCTGATCGGGCAGATTCAATCGCGCATCCGTTCTTCTCTGGATCTCCAAGATATTCTCAACACTACAGTAGCGGAAGTGCGGGAGTTTTTGGCAACCGATCGCGTGCTGGTTTTCCGCTTCCGACCCGACTGGAACGGAAATGTGGTGGTGGAGTCAGTTGGAGAAGGATGGATGCCACTGAAGGGGATGGCAATTGATGATTGCTGTTTTGCCACTACTTACATCGGACAGTATTTAAAGGGCCGCATTCGCGCCATAGAGGATATTCATGCTTCTAATTTGAGCGAGTGTCACCTTAATTTTTTGGAGGCGTGTCAGGTGAAGGCAAATTTGGTGGTGCCGATTGTCCAGCAGGGAATAGAACCGAGGGAAGGTAACGGTTCTTGTCAAGTGCCGAAGTTGTGGGGTTTGCTGATTGCCCACCACTGTTCGGCACCCCGCCAGTGGCAGCAGTTTGACGTGGATTTGCTGAGTCAGTTGGGTACTCAAGTGGCGATCGCGATCGAACAATCTTTACTTTACCAGCAGCTAGCTGCTGCCAACCAGCGACTGGACGGGTTGGCGAATTTGGACAGTCTGACTCAACTAGCTAACCGCCGCCGGTTTGACGAGGTGATCAACCGGGAATGGGAGCAGTCGAGCTCTTCGGAACCGCTATCTTTGATTATGTGCGACATTGACTGTTTTAAACTTTACAACGACAATTACGGCCACCAAGCCGGGGATGCTTGTTTGCAGCAAGTGGCGCGGGCGATCGGGGATGCTTGCACGAACGCACCCGCAGAACGCCTCTATTTGGCTGCTAGGTACGGTGGCGAGGAATTTGGGGTAATTTTGCCAAATACGGATATCGTGGCTGCACAGGCTGTTGCTGAGGGAATCCGCAGCCGCGTCAAAGCCTTAGCAATTCCCCACATTAAGTCTGTTGTCAGCGATTGCGTGACTCTCAGCATGGGAGTTGCGACGATTTCTGAAGGTCAAAACTCGCCGAAAATGCTGATTGAAGCTGCGGATAAGGCGCTTTATGGAGCTAAGTCGGGCGGGCGCGATCGAGTGGCTATTAGTGATTAGTCAGTAGTCAGGTTATTTTAGATTTTAGATTTTAGATTTGGGAATGACTGATGAAGCTGGTCGTTTAGAGCTTGTCTACAGTTGCATTCTTTTTTCAAACTGGCACCACAAAAAAAGCGATCGCCCTAACTGGCATAAAGTTAGTGCGATCGCGGTACTATGAATCAGCTATTTATCTATCAGACTCAGCGCGGAATTTTTACGCATTTCCACGAAGATTGTTACAAGACTTCACGGAAAGAGGGGAAGAGTGAGAGATGCGGAAATTTTTCCTTCTAATGACAACTGACAACTGATAACAGTCAACCGTCAACAGTCAACAGTCAACCGTCAACAGTCAACAGTCAACCGTCAACTGACAAAAGTTTTTGAAACACCTCATACATATCCTCAGCCAACTTTTTAGGATTCCACAAAGGTGCGAGATGTTCTGGCTGCTTAGATTTTATTAAATGCTCTTTCACCGCATTTCGGAAACCAGCATCGCGGCCAAACTTAACTCCCCACTGCGTGTATTCCTCCCAACTCCACGCCGCACCAACATCAAGATTTGCACTTTTCAGAAAAGCGTAACCCATGCGCGAAAGATATTGGTCGCCGGAGCGAGTTACCACTGGCAAATTCGCCCACAAAGCCTCTAAATTGTGAGTCCCCCCATTGTAAGGATAAGAATCTAAAAGCACATCGGCTACATAATAAATAGCGCGGTGTTCTTCTTCACTTCTGGTTTGCCCTATAAACTTAATCCGACCAAAATCTACTCCCTGAATTTCACATTCTTCGCGGTAAGTGCTGTGAATAATATCGGGGTCGCCTTGACCTTTGCGGATTAACAAACTATCTGGTACTTCCTTAAGGATTTTAACTTGAGCTCGTACCATTTCGGGATTTGTTTTTCTCCCTGGCGCAACGCACAGATAAGTCATTTGATCCAAGCCTATTCCGAGAGCATTTCTAATCGCTTCTCGATTTACAGGAATGCTTTGCAGTGCGCCAATTGCTACCGAACAAACAGGCAACCTTACTAACTGTTCTAAGTAATTTTTTTCCACACCAGGGGGATGCGTGTGTTCATCACACAGAAAGTAGTGATTATCTGAAATGTAGGGCGCGTCAAATCCTAGCCAAGACACGCAAATTCCCGCAGGATATTGGTATAAAACTTCGACATTTGTTGGGACTGTCATAGAGTCTAAGTCTATCAAAACATCCAAGTTGTCTTGCGCTACTTCGGCGAAAATTTCACCGCCATCAGCAAAGCCGTTTGGATATTTTTTAGGCCAGTAAAACTTGCCCGCCATGTCTTCAAACCGCTGCGTAACTTCATCTCGGTTGAGTTTCCCGGTGACGTAAAGGTGAACGTGGGGGGTGATGTGGCTTAATTCGCGAATTAAAGCTTCGCTGCACCAGCCTACTGAGTGGCGGCGGAAGTGTTTGGAAAGGAAGCCGATTTTTAAATGACGCTGTTCTTTTGTTTGGTAATGGGCTAGGTTGCTTCTGTTAAGTTGCTGGCGCTGCGGGACGGCTTTTTGGTAGTATTGTTTGGCAATGAGTCTGTAGAAACTGGCATTTTTTTCGCGATTGTCTCGCAGGTGAGAAACTGCAAACAGGAAGATTTCGTAGAGAAGTTTTAGTTCGATTACGCTAAAAGTTTCGATCTTTTCGTAGCAGAGGCTTTCGATTTCTTCTAGTTTCTGAATTGCCTGTTTGCTGACACCTGATTGCAGGTAGGAAAAGACGTAGGCTGTAGCTGACATGATTGGGGCATTTTCGCCGCAGTTTTCGCAGTATTTGTCGGCTACGCTACGGGCTCCGGCGAGGTTGGTGGAATGGCTTAGCAAGTCGCACAATTGTTGGTAGGCTTCGCTAAATTTGGGGTTGCATTGGAGCGCCTTTTCAAAATTGGCGATCGCCTCCAACGGCTTATCTTGTTTCTGAATGTGTCCCATGCGGCAGTAAACCTCTGCCCAATCCGGTTTTAATGCCAGGGCTTGCTGATAGCTGGCTAAAGCTTCTTCCAGCCGCCCCTGCATGGAAAAACAACTGCCGAGGTTAGCGTGAACTTCCGGCCAGTCGGGCTTGATTTTCAGAGTATTGCGGTAATTAGTAATTGCTTCGTCGTACTTGTTTTGCTGTAAAAAAGAATTGGCTATATTGAAGTGCAAAACTTCTAATTGTGGCTTTAAAGCTACAGCTTTCTGATAGTAAGCGATGGCGGCGTCGAGATTGCCTTGTTGCGATCGCGCGCTGCCGATGTTACCGTAGGCTTCGGCCCAATCCGGTTTAAGGGCGATCGCTTGTTCGTAGCTTTCGATGGCTTCCTCCCGCTTTCCTTGGCTGAAAAGTCGATTACCTAGGTTAAAGTGGAAGTCTGCACCGACTAGCTGCGGGTTGAGTTCGGATGTTCTTTTAAAACAGGCGATCGCAGCTTCGATGTTGCCGTGTTGCTGATATACTTTCCCTAAATTCCAGTGAGCTCCCGCTAAATCGGGGCGGAGGGCAATGGCTTGCTGGTAATGGGCGATCGCTTCTTCCAAACGCCCCATTTTGAAATACATACTGCCGATATTGGCCCGCACTTCCGCAAAATTTGGCTGCAATTCTAGGGCTTGAGAATACGATCGAATCGCAGCTTCAGTTTTGCCTCCTGCTTGCAAGGCATTGCCTAAAGTTACGTAAGCGTAAATGAAATCTGGTCTAATTTTTATCGCTTGCTGACACGCTGCGATCGCCTCTTTAATTTTACCTTGAACTAAAAAGTTTTCGGCGAGTTTTTTGTACTGTTCTACTTCTTGAAAATTGGCAACTTGTCCGCTATCTGGAACATTGAGCGAGGTAACTTGTTCGGAAACTTCGGCGGGGTTTGTAAAGGGAGTATTTAAAGTCTCAGTGGTGGGCGCTGGCGGCAAATTGATGCTCGAAGGCTGCAAGCCGTAGCCTTCATCTTTGTTGACAGATACTGGTTGCGATTCGCCTGATTCTGTTTCTAATTCGATAAAGTTGCTGTCAGTAGTTTCCCGCTCTTTTTGTGCGATCAAACTCGATAGTTTCTCAGCCGCGCTGGCATCTCCAGGTTGCTGTTGCAGCACCTTTTGATAGCAAGTAATTGCTGAATCTAACTTTCCTTGCTCCTGTAAAACGCTGCCCAGCATCATATTAACCGAAGACAATTCAGGATTAAGCGCCAGAGCTTTTTGGTAATAATTTGCCGCCTGTTCCAATTGCCCTAACTTGTAATACATACTGCCCAAATTCGCGCTGGCTTCAGCAAATTTGGGCTGAATTCCTAAAGCTTGCAAGTAAGCTTCAATTGCCATTTCCAGCTTGCCTTGACTCTGCAAAGCATTGCCTATTGTTAAGTAAGCAGGAGCAAAATTGGGTTGAAATTTAAGAGCGACATTGCAAGAGGCGATCGCCTTTTCAAATTCTCCTTGCAAAACATAAACTTCCGCCAACTTTTTATGAACTTCTGCATCTCCTGGATTAAAGTCTAAAGCTTTCTGATAGTTCTCGATTGCGCCACCGAGATCACCTCGATCTTTCAGCCAATTTCCCTTTTGAAAATAATCTCTCACTGCCTCTAAACCTACTAAAGAATTCCCGATCATTTGCTCTGCCACTCTTACAGGTTTTACACTAATAATATTCAACCATTCTACCCACTTTCGGGATCGCACAGACCAAGTACACCCTTGATTTATACATTCTACCTGCTGTCTCAGATGATTTTCAGCAGTTGCGCCCCCCGCACCCGCGCCCTCATTTAAAACTCCGACTAGGGCCTCTAAAAACCGCCTTGTATATCCCTCCCAATCTGGTTAGCCCGCACGCTTCCAATTAGTTATCGATGCAAAATTTTCCACCCCTGACATTGAAACTAGACGGGCAAATCCAGCAGTTGTTTCCGGCAAAGCTGCCAATTCACTCGTCACAATCCGGCAACCGCTGGCCATCGCCTCCATCACGGCAATAGATGAGGTTTCTAAATAGGTATTCGGGTAAGCTAAAACCGCGACTGAACGCAGTTGCCGGACGAGTTCGGGTTGCGGTACGGAACCGACGTACTCAACGCCTTCTGTTTCCTGACACTGGCGGTAAAGTTGACCGAAAAAAAGCTTGTTATCATTGTCGTCTATTTGGTGTACTTTCATGCTTGAAAATACTTTTAATCGGGTTCCGGGGACAGCTTGACGAATTTCGGGAAAGACTTTTAACAAAATATCTAGTCCGCGAAATGGAGTGCTGGTGTAAACTAGAACGGGCGGTCGAGATTTATGAGAGAGGATAGAAATATTATCGGCGAAAATGTTAGCAAAACAAGGTGCGATCGCATTTCTTAAAACACAACTGCGATTAAAGTCAATCCCAAAGCGCCTGTGAAATTGCTCGCGCTGCCAGTCGCTAACAAATACAAAGGCATCGCAAGCATTGATTTCTCCCTGATTATTGAAATCTTGGAGGAATACAAAGCCCGGTTCGTTATGAATCACAAAATTAACTTAGTTCGATGCCCCAAAAGCGGCTTAACTTCCAGCGCTTTGCCGACTATATTAACTATAACTTAAAAATCGAGCGATCGCAGCAATTCTAAATTAGATTTGTCCCCCACCCTGCGCCTACAATCAACGCGGCGCGACATCCCAGACTCGGAAGTATTGTTGAGCAAAAATACCTCATTTCCCTGTGCTGCCAACGCCTCGGCTAAGTAACAAATAGCCGACTGAGTGCCGCGCAAAGGTTTGCAGTAAGGAGTTTCAATTTTGTAATCCCAAGTATAAGTATCGAGAAATCCGATTTTCATTAAATGGTATAATCTTAAAACTATTGAGGAGTACCGAACATGACCACAGAACAAGATCCCGTAAAATTGATGAAACAGCAAGTCGGCTTTGCTGCTGCCGATCGCGTAAAATCTGGTATGATTGTCGGACTCGGCACCGGGTCAACTACAGCTTATACTATTCAAGCGTTGGGCGATCGCATAAAATCAGGTGAACTCAAAGATATCAAGGGAGTGCCGACATCTTTTCAATCAGAAGTGTTAGCCAAACAGTACGGAGTACCGCTGACAACACTCGATGAAATTGATAGAATTGACGTTGCTATTGACGGCGCTGATGAAGTAGATCCCCACCTCAACTTAATTAAAGGTGGCGGCGCAGCCCACACCCGCGAAAAAGTAGTCGATTACCTCGCCACTCAATTTATTGTAGTAGTTGACAGTTCCAAAATCGTAGATAAATTGGGTTCGACTTTTCGCGTGCCCATCGAAGTTATACCGATGGCATTAACACCAGTGATGCGCGCCATTGAAAAATTGGGTGGCAAACCCGAACTCCGCATGGGCGTGAAAAAAGCAGGCCCGGTAATTACCGATCAAGGTAATATGGTAATCGATGTCAAATTTGATGACATTGCCAACCCCGGCGAAATGGAAAAAACCTTGAATAACATTCCCGGTGTGTTAGAAAATGGTTTGTTTGTAGACTGTACCGATTTGGTTTTAGTCGGCGAAATCCAAGACGGAAAACCAGTAGTACGGGAGATTTCTAAATAGTCAAAACTGGCCAACTGGTTGTCGAAAACTCTTTGTGGAACAGGCATCTTGCCTGTTCATGAAAATGCTGCAATATGGGAGTTACCACCCGCAAAAATACCAAAAACAAGGTTTATTACCCTATAGCAACCGCCACCACGATTAAGAACTTCTTAATCAGTGAAACCCTTGCGATTGTTACATCTTCCTTCTTCCTGACATCCCTTACATCCGTTACATAATCCGTTGCCGAACTTCCTTCTTCCTTCTGCTATAGCTTTAACTTTGATTATGATGCAATATCGCAGATTCGGTCGCACAGAATTATCCATGCCCGTCTTTTCCTGCGGTGGCATGAGATATCAGTACAAATGGCAAGACGTGCCAGCCAATGAAATTCCACAAGACAATCAACAAAATCTAGAAGCGACGATTCGCTACTCGGTTGAATGCGGCATCAATCACATAGAAACTGCTCGCGGTTACGGGACTTCCGAGATGCAACTGGGGTGGATTTTCCCGAATTTTCCCCGCGAAAAATTGATAGTGCAAACGAAAGTTAGCCCCAAACCAAGCTCCCAAGAGTTTCGCGAAGAATTTGATAAATCTTTAGCTTATTTGCAACTGGAATACGTCGATTTACTGTCGCTGCACGGCATTAATACGTGGGAATTGCTAGAGGAGTCTATGCGTCCGGGCGGCTGCATGGATGTGGCGAGAAAGTTGCAAGCAGAAGGCAAAGTTCGGTTTATTGGTTTTTCAACTCACGGCCCCACGGATGTGATTGTCAAAACAATTGAAACTAATCAATTTGATTATCTTAACTTGCATTGGTACTACATAAATCAAAGTAATTGGTCGGCTATTGAAGCTGCTAAACGTCACGATATGGGCGTTTTTATTATCAGTCCTTCTGACAAAGGCGGTCAACTTTACAACCCGCCGCAAAAATTGGTAGACTTGTGCTATCCGCTGAGTCCAATGGTATTTAATGATTTGTTTTGTTTGTCGCATCCGCAAGTACACACTTTGAGTTTAGGCGCAGCCAAACCTGAAGATTTTAACGAACATCTCAAAGTTTTAGAATTGTTAGATAAAGTCGATGAAATTTTGCCACCGATATTAGCAAGATTGGAAGATGCAGCAATTAATAAATTAGGAGAAGATTGGTTTAAGACTTGGCACGTGGGTTTACCAACTATAGAAAATACTCCTGGAGGTATTAATATTTATGTGATTCTGTGGCTTTGGAACTTGGCGCAGGCTTACGATACGATCGACTATTGCAAGATGCGCTACAACCTCTTAGGTAATGCCAGTCACTGGTTCCCCGGCCAAAAAGCCGATCGCCTCGATGAATTAGACTTGCGCCGCCCTCTCGCCCACAGTCCCCACGCTGCTAAAATTCCCGGTATTCTTCAAGCAGCCGATCGGCTTTTTGGAGGCGAAGCCATCCAGCGCTTGTCCCAAGAATAATCAAAAAAAAACCCGGTTTCGAGACAGAAACCGGATTAGTGAACCGGAGCACGTGAGTTAGGTACGTGCACACAATTAGCCTATACTTGAGAAACTCTCACAACCATCGCCCATCCGTCTCATCCATTCGGGCGATAGCACTTTTTTTCTCAACTCACTCCCTTTTTGCTTTAATCTGAGATAAAACAGTTAATAATTCACTTAGGTACTTTTTATGACTCTTAAACGCCGAGATTTCTTGTATTTGGTGACTGCCACCGTCGGAGCTATTACCGCAGGTGCTTGCCAAGCGTCAGGAAATAATGTATCGCAAGCAAGTCCAATTGCAGAAAGTCCAAAAATAGCCCAAACCCCCGGGCCTTTTACACTGCCGCCTTTGCCTTACGAATACAATGCTTTAGAACCGCACATTGATGCGCGGACAATGCAATTTCACCACGACAAACACCACGCCGCTTACGTTAAAAATCTCAACGATGCTGTCAGCAAATACCCGCAGCTCAAAAATATGAGTGCTGAAAATATGCTGCGAGATTTGAGCAAAGTCCCGGAAGATATTCGCACAACCGTGCGTAACAATGGCGGCGGACACCTAAATCACAGTATGTTTTGGGAAATCATGGGCCCCAACGGCGGCGGCGAACCCACAGGGGCAATTGCAACAGCAATTCAGCAAAATTTCGGCAGTGTTGACGATTTTAAAGCAAAATTTAACGATGCTGGCACTAAGCGTTTTGGCAGCGGTTGGGTTTGGCTAGTCCGCAATAAAGCTGGCAAACTTGAGATTACAACTACTGCCAATCAAGACACTCCTTTGATAGATGGCAACTATCCAATTATGGGTAACGATGTTTGGGAACACGCTTATTATCTCAAATACCAAAACTTGCGCGCCGACTACTTAAAAGCTTGGTGGAATGTTGTTAATTGGGCGGAAATTAACAAGCGCTACGAACAGGCGAGCGCCTAGTTCAACAAAGTTTGTTGTTGCGATCGATCGTAGACAGCCCAACAACAAACTTTGTTTTAAGTAGGTAGGTGCTGTAAAACGCAATTAAGTAAACGATTGTAAAATATCCTGAGCCTTAAGCGTGGCTGATTTAGGTTTGTTTCCATACTGTTAGATGGTTAAGTTTAATTCCACTGAGATGTTTCACCATTGTCAAGAACGGGCAAGATGCCCGTTCCACAAAGAATGAGTTTTCTTGTGGAACAGGCAGGAAAGCCTGTTCCTAAACAAGTAATTGAGAATGGTGCAAAATCTCAGATTCCGCCTACCTACTTATTTTCTGATTCTGCTGTCAAACTCGGGCTACCCTCAATGTACAATCCACCATCTACCTTTAACACGCTGCCCGCGATGTAGCTAGCTGCATCAGATGCCAGGAAAACTGCTGCTTTGCCTAAGTCTTCCGGGAAGCCCATCCGACCAAGAGGCATTTGGTTGCTGAACGACTCAAGCAATTCGTCGCTGTACCAGCGTCGCTCACCCGGAGTGTCAGTCCACCCAGGCTCTAGGATGTTGACCCGAATTTTGTGCCACATCAGTTCATTCGCCATCGAAAGAACGAGGTGATGACAGGCTGCTTTGGTGGTGTTGTAGTCAATCGCACCCTTATACGGAAAATGAGCGTGCGGGGATGAGATATGGATAATCGAGCCTTGCGCCTTCCTTTCCACCATACGGCGGGCGACTATTTGACAGATGTGAAACACACCGTACACCCCTATTTCTAGTGTTCGCTGTAAATCCTCAAATTTAGTTTCCAGCAAGGTGTTTCGGACGCTGGCGATCGCATTTGTCACTAGAATATCGATTAGACCGAGTTCTTGCTCGCACCTATCGACCATCCTTTCCACTTGGTCGCGCTGTGAGACATCTGCTTGAATCGCGATAGCGCGACGACCGACAGAGTGAATCTGGTTGACTATTTCTCGCGCAGAGGTTGGAGAATCGCAATAGTTGACACAAACATCGGCACCAGATTTGGCTAATTCAAGGGCGATGCCAGCACCAATTCCTTTCGAGCTGCCTGTGACAAGTGCAATCTTATTGGCAAGCATAGTTAGTATTGAAAAACGGCTATAGCTAGCGCACGGGACGCTCGAACTGCTGTACAACTTTCCGCAAGTAAACGCAGTGCCGCGCCCCCTGACTCGTCGGCGTTGTGAATGCTTCGACTGACTCAATTTTACCGCCCAAATGCTCGATCGCCCTTTGCAACTCCGTTTCTTCCTCCACCGTCCAATTCCCACGGTAAAGTACCGCCAAACCGCCATTTTTCAGCAGAGGCAGCGCGGATTTAGCGCAGAGAGGAGCGGCTCCCACTGCTCGGAGAACTGCTAAATCGTAAGCTTGTTTATGCTGCTGCTGTCGGTCAATTTCATCGGATCTGCCCAACAAAGTCGCCGCATTTTCTATGCCTAAAGACGGCAAAACTGTTTCCAAGAAATCAATTTTCTTGCGAGTAGAATCGAGCAAAGTAACTGATAAATGCGGCAGGGCGATCGCGATCGGCAACCCCGGAAAACCCCCACCAGTCCCAATGTCGATCGCTTTCTGCACCGACTCAGCGGCCAATTCGGGATTTTCCGCCGAATTATCATTAGCAGGCAGCAGTCTCGCAATTCCCCGCAGAGAATCCCACAAATGTTTTTCCCAAAACTCCATCGGCTCAGTAATTCGAGTTAAATTTAAGGAGCGATTTCCCTCGACAATTAACTCATAAAGTCGCTGAAATTGTTGTTGCTGCGACTCATCCGGCTGCCAATTCAGCGTTTTTTGCCACAACTCGTTCATCTGGGGCAACACAGACATTTTAATCTCATTCATCAGATTCTATTTCCACTCTTTTCTTTGAGTCCGCGCAGGCGGACTTTGTTTGTGTAGTCGCGAATTCTATTCGCCGAGAATTTCTTCAGTCCGCGCAGGCGGACTTTGTTTGTGTAGACGCGAATTCTATTCGCTCCCAATTGATTTAGATGCGAATTCTATTCGCCGGGAAACCATTGGAAACGTCAGAAAAATCAAACGCAACTCGTTTCCTTAGCTTCTAACTTAGCCCGATCGACCTCCTGCAAATCCCCGTGGTCTAAAGTCCAAAATCGGTCAGCAACGCTCAACAAATCGCTAGCATCGTGAGTAACAATCAACAAAGTCCAGTGACTTTTCAACTTACTCAACAAGCTTACCAACTGCCGCCGCATCGACCAATCCAAACCCGCCGTCGGTTCGTCCAAAAGTAGCAAATGCGGCTGCCGAATTAGCTGCACTGCCAGGGCCACCCTGCGCTGTTGCCCGCCGCTCAAAGCGTGGGGGGAAGCGCGCAGTGGCAAATGTCCGAGTCCCACTTCTGCCATTGCTTTGTTGATTTGTTCTTGTCCCAATTCAGGATGTCCCAGTCGCAATTCTTCTAAAATTGTGCCGCCGCAAAAATGCCTTTCTGGAAACTGAAATACTAACCCTCCTAATTGTTGCAAGTGTTCCGGTGTTAATTCCTGTTCCCGCCAACGGATGTCGCCGCTAGTTTTTTCCGCTAAACCGGCTAATATTTCTAATAGCGTACTTTTGCCTGAACCGCTGCGACCCACAATCAGCCCCATTTGCTGCGAGGCAAGTTCTAAGTTAATATTTTTCAGAATAGGATTCGGACAGGCGGTAGGATGATATACTAAGTTTTTTAGATAAAGCATTAATGGCAGTTGTTAGTTGGCAGTTGGCAGTTGGCAGTTGGCAGTCAGAAAAATAGTTATTGTTGGATGAGGGAACTCCTGGTTGTGCTATTAATAGTTAAGGCTGTTTCTGGTTATTGCCGATCGCCCACAATTATTTTACATAAATCTTAACAAAATTTTTCTTTTTTTTCAGCATGGGTGTTTAATTTTTAAGTTTTTTTTATGGTATATTTTAATAATGGAAATCTGTGTGTTCATATATTAAAAGTCACACTTCCATTATTAAAATATACCGCAACAGCTAGAAAAAATCAACCAAATTTCACTCTTTTTTTGGTCGCGGCCCGAAAGTCTGAAAATTTAACTCTCTTGTTTCTAGTTTACAGTATATTACATTGAGAGAATTGACGATGACGAAAACCCCTTTAGCATCGCTTGGCAAGCAAATGTTAAGTTCTAAACAGACAGTGCGGGCGATCGCCTGTGCAGGAGCGATCGCCCTCAGCATCTGCATTAACTCCGCAGTAGCGGGCGATCCCTTTCGCAGCAGCAACCCGCAGGCGATCGGGCCCAACACCGAAACCGCTTTCAAAACAATGTTTCAGCAAGGAAACTACAAACAAGCAAAAACTCAAATTCAACAAGCACTATCAGCCGAACCAAACGAGCCGCTAGCCTATGCAATGGCAGCCTCCCTCTCATACATCGAGCAGGACTTAAACTCGATGAATTCCTACGCACAAAAAACCCGCGAAGTCGGCGAACAATTAACGAAAACCAATCCCTTGCGCGGCAACATCTACACAGCAGCCGGTCACTTTCTAGAGGGGGCGAACATTATAGCCACAGAAGGAACAGCCAAAGGCGCGCCCCAAGCTTTGAGTAAATTGCGAGTAGTATTTCAATATCTAGATGCCGCCGATAAAATAGCGCCTAACGATCCAGAACTCAACCTGCTCAAAGGCTACATGGACTTAATTCTAGCCACAAACCTGCCCTTTTCCAACCCCAACGAAGCCATTCAAAGACTCGAACAAAAAGCCTCTCCTCGCTACTTAGCTTATCGCGGCATGGCAGTAGGCTATCGAGACTTGAAAAAGTACGATCGCGCTTTAGAATTTGCCAACAAATCCCTAGCAGAAACGCCCAATAATCCCGAAGTTCTCTATCTAAAAGCACAAATCTTGTTTTCCCAATCCCAGAGGAACAACGGCAACAAAACCTTACTTGAGGAAGCCGGAAAAAACTTCGACGCAGCCTTAGCAAAACCCGACCAACTGCCGCGCAGTTTAGTAGCCGAAATTTTCTTTCAGCAGTGCAGAACCCGTAACCGTCTCGACAGCAAATCTCGCGCCTGCGACCCGATGCGCGATAAAATTAGAGATGCAGATGGAGTCTGGGGGCCGACGGCCTTACCACCACTATAAAAACACCAAAAAACTATGCAAGTAGAGTTTCGCGAGTTTAACCCCTTTGACCTCTGGATTTGGCTGAAGTTCAGCAACGTGCCTTCAAACGGTGAAAAACAGTATGTTGAAGAAGTGTTTGACTCTTGGTTTTTCTTGGGAAAACTGGGAGGATTCAATGCGGAAAATTTGCAAGTTCAAGATGAAGGCTTAGATATCAGTCAGATGAATTACGATGTTAATCTAGCCGACCAAAGCATGATGGCTTTAATGCACAATATGGGAGAAATGGAGTATCAAGGTTCTTGGGCTCGCTGCTGGTTTGATTTGGGTACTAGCGATGCGATAGGTCTCGATGTTTTGATTAATGTTTTCCAGCAACTCAGCAAAGAATTCGTAACGATTGAAAAACTCATTATTGGGGGGGAAAATAGAAACTGGCCCGTTGACACCAGTCGCCGTCGAGAGACTTTTGCTGCTGATAATTAGTGATTAGTGATCACTCATTAGGGGCGAATTCTACTCGTTACTAGGCTCTGCCTGGTAACACATATCCGGAGGCTCTGCCTCCTATTTTGCTGCTCCGAAAGCGAGGCAGAGCCTCTGGACATTGATTCCTAGGCAGAGCCTAGGAACCAGTTAATGATTGATGACTAATGACTGATAACTAATTATGCAAAAAGGTACAATTCGCGTAATTGTTTTAGGATTAATTCTATCGGGCGATCGCATTTTCGTGTCAGAATGCGAAGATCCGGTCAAACAAGGCACATTTTACCGAGCTCTGGGCGGTGGCATAGAATTCGGAGAACACAGCATCGACGCTTTGCAAAGAGAGTTTCAAGAAGAAATTCAAG
This sequence comes from Microcoleus sp. LAD1_D3, assembly GCF_036702135.1. Classification (NCBI taxonomy): domain Bacteria; kingdom Bacillati; phylum Cyanobacteriota; class Cyanophyceae; order Oscillatoriales; family Microcoleaceae; genus Microcoleus; species Microcoleus sp. LAD1_D3. The sequence goes on from NZ_JAUBSB010000015.1 coordinate 78,857, forward strand.
CCGAGTTAACAAATATCAAATATTTGACTTGTTTGGAAAACTTCTTTGTTTATAATAGCCAAGCCGGACACGAATTAATACAACTATACCAGTGCGATTTTGTCGATGGCAAATTTTATGAATTGGAGAGTCTGGATTTTTCAGACGGAGATGGGGAACATACTGCATTTTGGATGCCCATCGAGCGCTTTCGATCGGGCGAATTGCGCCTAGTTCCAGACAAATTTATCGACTACTGCGAAAGCTAATAACTCAACCAGTACCCAAAAACAAATACCTGATATGGAGGAATTAAACCTAAAATATTTGCCGTCGGGGCGGGTTTCCCCTGAAATATTTGCGATAACTAACAGGATGAATAAACCCGGCCCTTCCTTCCGCCCCCCGCATTACCCGGATCTACCTTACACTAGGCAGAGTCCGCAATAGCTCATAGAGCAAAGAGTTGATAAAACCGAGGGCTATAGCACCCAGCAAAGCACTCCAAATTCCCCACCGCAAGCGAAATCCTTCGACTAGCCAAGCCGCCAATCCAAAGATAATCGCGTTAATAACAATTATCCACAAACCAAAAGTTACCAACACCAATGGAAAACCCAAAACCACAAAAAGCGGCCGCACCAAAGCATTCAGCAATCCAAAAACGGCAGCCGAAATCATCGCTTTTCCAAAAGTGTCAATGTCCACCCCGATGGGCAACTTGGAAATAATAAAAAAGCTCACCGAAGTTACCAGCCAAGCAATTGCCAGCGAAACGATATCCATGTGTTCATCTCCTTGAAAAAAAGCTAAACATTAAATAGGAACAACAGCACATCCCCTTCTTGTACAACATACTCTTTTCCTTCACTGCGAACTAAGCCTTTTTCCTTAGCCGCTTTCATCGTCCCCGTAGCAACCAAATCTTCATAAGCTACAGTTTCGGCCCGGATGAAACCCCGTTCAAAATCAGAGTGAATAACCCCCGCAGCTTGCGGTGCTAACATTCCCGCTATGATTGTCCAAGCGCGAGTTTCCTTGGGCCCGCTAGTAAAATAAGTCCGCAAACCCAATAATTCGTAAGTAGCTCGAATCAGAGATTTCAAGCCACCTTCTTTCACCCCCAGAGATTCTAGGAAATCCGTTCGTTCTTCCTCGGATAACTCCACCAATTCTGACTCAACTTGTGCCGAAACTATGACAACCTTAGCATTTTCTGCTTCGGCTACTTCCTGCACTTGTTTGACATAGCTATTTCCGGTTGCTAAATCGTCCTCAGACACGTTAGCAGCATAGATAATCGGCTTGTTGGTCAGTAGTTCCAAACCTTTAACTAATTCAGCTTCTTCATCTGTAAAATTGTACTGCCGCGCTGGTTTCCCGGCATTCAAAACCACGAGCAACTTTTCGAGCACGTCCACTTCAGCCTGGGCTTCCTTGTTGTTGCGGGCTTGTTTGCGAGTGCGATCGAGCCTGCGTTCAATTTGAGCTAAATCTGCTAAAATTAATTCGAGATTAATAATGTCAATATCTCGGATCGGATCGACAGAACCCGCAACGTGAATGATATCGTCATTCTCAAAACAGCGGACAACGTGGACGATCGCATCTACGGCCCGAATGTGAGACAAAAACTGATTTCCCAGCCCTTCCCCCTGACTCGCCCCCTTCACCAAACCCGCAATATCCACAAATTCCATCCGCGTCGGCACAGTTTGCACGGAATTGGAAATATTGCTCAGCACCTTCAACCGTTCGTCTGGCACGGCCACGATACCCGTATTTGGCTCGATCGTACAGAAAGGAAAATTAGCAGCAGTCGCCTTGGCATTAGCAACCAGAGCATTAAACAAAGTAGATTTGCCCACATTAGGCAGTCCGACAATTCCGGCAGTAAGCATAGGTATTTAGAAACATATCACTGTTTCAAAATATCATAAGCAATAGCAATATATCTGACTTGTGCCTTCTAACTTCCACTGCTAAGCTTGAATAAATATACAACTTGAGGTAGATGGCTCAATGGTTAACCAGTGGTTAAGCAAAGTAACGATCGCTGTGGGGCTGTCGCTGCCTCTGTTAGGGCTCACAGCAGCTAGCGTTTTCGCTCAGATCGTCAAAATTTCGGTGATTAACAACAGCGGCAAGACGATGACAGCCATCTATATGTCTCCTCCCGATAAGGAGGCGTGGGGAAAAAACGAGTTAGACGCCCCGATTGCCGATCGGGAAAAGGCAGATTTTGAGTGGGATCGAGCTGACTACGAGGGTTCGGATGCGGGCTGTGTTTTTGATGTCATGGCCGAATACGAGGACGGCAAATGGACTGCTTTGGGTGCTGTTGACCTGTGTAAAGAGACTGCGCTCAACTTCAAGTAATCGATAATCTACGCAAAAACCGAGTTTTTTCAAGTCTGATATTCATCAAAAAGATTGGGGACTTTGGAGAAAGCCGGTTTTTGCGATCGACCTCACAAACAATCTTAAATTTCGCGATCGACTAAAACATAATCTATACAGGTTCAGGGATTGTCTGAGGAATAGGTTCCGGCACTGTCTGAGGAATTGGAGAGGGTACAGTTTCCGGCACCGGTTCGGGAATTGGCTGGGGAATTGGCGCAGGTACCGGCTCCGGTACTATCCCGGGAATCGGTTCGGGAACGGGGCCCGGCACTGGTGGCGATGCGGGTATAGTTGGCAGCCCCGGTTCGGTACTGGGAATCTGGGGGCCTGGAAACGGACTAGGGTTGGGAAAAATCACGGCAATTCTATCAATAACTAGATATAAACATCGTATATAAAAAGCTCACAATACGACATCTATCTAAATAGTGAAAATTTATTAAAGTTGATATTTGGTACGATTTTTGATCGGCTTTTTGGAGTATATGACAGCAACCGGGTTGATTTGTATTTGATTTTTTATGCTGACGGGAAGCAATTTGGTCACAGCCCCCCGGTACAGGCCGTGAACCCTTGAAAAAAGCGTAGCCTACTCATCACCGGCGATCGCTACAGCCCGTGGGAGCAATTCTAAAATCTAAAATCTAAAATCGCGCAATCGATCGCCCTCCGAAAAGCCTTGCCAGCCTGTGGTTTTGCACGACACCCAGCCAAAAGTACAGGTTATTCCCTCAATTAAGAGTCAGCTTCATGGCAGGTCTTTTGTATGGGATCAAAACTCAACTACAGGCTAGCACATTCCTTGGGTGTATCACCTTACAGTGGGTTTACAGAGGGAATCGCAAGCAGAAATAGTCTACAAGCTTGTTGGTTACTTTCCAATTTGAACAACCTACTCAGTTGAGGCAATTTATGTCTTGTACAGTTGGCCGAGCGTACATAGTAGAGGCTGGAAATACGCCTTATAACATCGCTCAAGAACAATTAGGTGATGGTAATCTTTGGCGTGAAATTAAAAAACCAGATGGCAGCTCATTGACAGACAATGATGCTAGCAATTTGCAAGCAGGTCAGGAACTCTGCATTCCTAACGGGTCTGTCACTTTACCAGGAGGTAATGGTTTCCCAAGTATTATACCTTCTGAAACTTATGAAGCCATGTTTCCCAACCGTAACGCTTTGTACGCTTACGACAGTCTGGTGACGGCAACTCAGAAGTACCCCCTGTTTTGCCATGAGGGTTCAGATGAGCAACGCAAACAGGAGGCAGCCGCGTTCCTAACAAATATTGCCCATGAGACGACGGGAGGTTGGGACGCTGCCCCTGGTGGACGTTTTGCTTGGGGTCTACACTTTATTGAAGAGCAAAATCCCACAAGTCAATACTGTGACGCATCGAATACCACCTATCCTTGTGCGTCTGGTCGCTCCTATCACGGTCGAGGTCCAATACAACTGTCGTGGAACTACAATTACGGTCAAGTCGGTCAAGCTTTGGGCGCGGATTTGCTTAATAACCCTGACTTAGTTAAGACGGATGGAGTTATTGCTTTCCAAACTGCTTTGTGGTTCTGGATGACCCCGCAAGCACCTAAACCTTCTTGTCACGCAGTAATGACTGGCGGTTGGACACCTTCTCCTGACGATGCCAGTAAGGGACGTGCGCCTGGGTTTGGTATGACTATCAATATTATCAATGGCGGTCTTGAATGTAGTATTCCTACTAATGACAAGGTTAACGACAGGGTAGGTTTCTACAAGCGTTTTACCGAGATGTTGGGTGTCAGCATGGGTGATAGCATCTTTTGCGAAAACATGGCGCACTACTAAGAATTCTGTTGCTCTCAAAAAGTTTTTAGCAAGTGTTCTGGACGGGCTGCACAACTTATCTGGAACCCTTGTACAAAATACATCTGATCGCAAGATGAAAATATCGTTATGTCTGATTTTTTGGTACAACCCTTAGTTCTTCGCAACTCAGGTAAGACCAAACCCTTCAACAAAAACTAGCAAAAGGAGTTGAAACATGGAAACGCAAACGTTATACAACTTGATCCATCAATATCGCGCCGCGAATGGGATGCAAGAAATAATTCCACGATCGCCATCGCTCGATTATGTGGCTCAAACCCACGTAGAAGACTTGGATAGCTTTGCTACTGAGACTACACATAGCTGGAGCAACTGTGCTTACGATCCCAATAATGAGGAAGGTCAAAAATGTATGTGGGATGCTCCCAAGCGGTTAACCTCTTATCAGGGTAACGGTTATGAAATTGCTACGGGTCGTCTAGGTGGAAATATAACACCTGAAGCAGCACTTGAATCATGGAAAAATAGTCCCGCTCACAACAGTGTAATTCTCAACCAGGGTATTTGGACTCAACCCTGGAATGCAATGGGTGTTGGCATCTATAAAGGCTATGCAACAGTGTGGTTTGGACACGAATCCGATCCTGCTGGCTAAATATTACTTTTTCACAATTCGCTTGTTTAAACAATCTCATTCCACTGTCAGGGTATGAGGTTAGTTGAGGAGCGATTGCGAGTAGAATCTGATACTTCGTTTGTTTCACAGAACAAAACACAATGAAAAAATAACTTGGTTTAATTTGTATACATGGAATTTTTGCTACTAGCATTTTTGTGTTAGCGACCATTCCTGCTTTCGCCTACTGTGTTTTTAACAGAACAGACTTCAATATTGAAGGAGAAGACACAACAAGCCGTTCATTTTTAAATACGTTCAAGAAATGGAGTGGAACAATTCCCAAAGGAGGACAAGACTGCTGCCCTGGAGGTAATAGTGAATGCATAGATCCAGAGTTAGAAATTAAAGTTAGAGTACCAGACCGAGCTGAAACTCTAACTTGTAAAGAAAACATTGGTACTCGTGATTCGCTTGTTGTGCGAACATTCTCTGAAAATGGACAAACAAGATTAGTGTGTGAAAAAAAGGGGAAACATTGATTTGTTCAGTTGGCGGAATCTTTTCTAGTATTTAGTCTGTCATGGCTTGTGCGGTTGGCAGCTCATAGATAGTAACAGATTTACGCTTGACTCTATAAATCGATCGTTGCAGAAAACTCACAAAGTAAGTAGAGATAAATATCGAAGTCAGGAGATAACCACTATGCCTTTGGAATTGGGTGCAAGTTTGAACATTGATGTGGATGTGCTTGGGATTGGTCAAGCAATTGCATCTGGTGTTAGCGCTAATCAAAACCGAGAGGGATTTGTAAAAAATCTAATGGAGACCGCCTTCTATTCTGCTAAAGAGCAGTACAACGTGATGGTTTTCAATTTGAGCCAAGATTACGAGGATCGATTCAACGGCGTTCAGCTCTATGGCTCTGCTAATTATGACAGCGTTGTTTACGGAATCTGGGTTTTTGAAGATGGTGAGTTCGCTAACAAAGGTGATGGTGGATACATCAATTGGGCTTTTAGAGGTTGGTTTGATAGAGATGGCAGTCATGTCAAATTTAGAAAACCTTGACTTAATAAGCGAGGCGATCGCACTCAAGAGATCGACGCTTGACTCTATCAATTGAGCTTTGAAGAAAACCCCATCTAAGTGTTTTCTTTTTCTTGATGCAAACCTAAGAATGATTAAGGTCGGGTATATGGCTCTACAAATTTTCGACATACTATTAGCGCAGCCAACAGTAGCAGATCAAGCTGCCGGATTGATTGCGACTTTGGGATCGTTTGCTATCTCAGCACTGCTGATCTGGGTAGGTTACAACCTAATGAAGTCAGGAAACCGTAACGAGAAGACTGGTGTTGAGCTTATGGGTTTAAAAATCAACCTGGAGAGTGCGGCAGGAGGGTGTTGTATGTTGTTTGCGGCGCTGATACTGATGAAATTTTACGATCGTTTTTATCCTAAGTGACTGAAGCAGGAGCGCCGATTTATCAAGCGGCTGCTCAACCAATAAATGGGATATGGTTCTTTTTTATACTGCCAGGATACCCATTAAAAAAGTTAAAGCAGCGCTCGTGGTTTGCAAAGGACAATTATGACGAAAAAGATGTTGGTCACTATACCCAGGTTGTTTGGAGGGACACGACAGAAGTTGGTTTGCTATTCTTGTCGGAATTGCTGGTGCAAGGTGGCTTACAAATGAAGTAGATAAGAGCCTTTTTAAGGCGGCTGCTATTGAGGCGGGTAAAAAACCAGCAGATATCCATGCTTCACAAAGGATATCAAACACTACATCACCGGAGAAGGCTTTCAAGATAGCACAAGGAATAACCGACTCAACTGCGAGATGCGATCGCTTTGGGGCTAACCCCATAGTCGTATAAAAAAAGAGCGCTCTCTTCCTAGCAACAAGCGATCGCCCCAAAATTTCCTCCTTCACAACAGTAAGCTGTAGCCAAGACGAGCGATCGCCACCGCTTACTCTGAATAAACCTTGAAATTGCGGATCAGTAATTCTTTTCATCCGCCATTCAGCGAAGCATTTGCCAGCCTGTAGTCCAGGACGACACCTACCCAAAAGTTCAGGTTGTTTCCCCCCTTTAGGGCTAGCTAATGCCAGAGCTTTTTTATAGGCTGAAAACTCAACTATGAGTTAGACCCTTTCTTGGGTTGAACCCCGTACAGTAGTTTTATAGAACCCAAATTCAACGAGGTTGGTATGGCAAACGATGTATCTACTGCATACGATTCTGCTTGGGATGACGAAAGTTTTTTCAAAAAGGTAGAAAGCTTGACTGAAGAAAAATATCCCGATTTTTCTAAAACATTAAATATGGCTTTTATTGGAAAAGTTAGCTCCGGTAAAAGTTCATTAATTAATGCTTTTTTAAAGAGAGATCGGGCAGATATTCTCGCAGCAGTCGGTGGGAAGTCAGGAGTTACGACTAAGCTAAAAAAATTCCAATTGGACGATCGTGTCAGACTTATAGATTCACCCGGTCTTGATGATGTTCGTTCTGAAAATAGCCAAGTTACAAAAGAATTTCTAGAAAACATTGATGTAGGAGTATTAGTTGTTACTGGCTCTTCAGATGGAACCCAAAAAAAATACATTGACGATCTTCGCCCAAGCTGTAGTCGTATATTTGTAGTTCTGAACAAGATCGATCAGTGGGATAGGAATACTCCCTCTACTTTAGAAGGTATCAAAGAGCAATGGAAGACGGCTCTTCATATTGACAAAATTTATCCAGTCTGTGCGTTTGGTTACGATCCCGAAACTAAATCTGATGAGCCACTAGATGTACGAGGTGTGGATGAACTTAGAATAGACATAGAGAGTTTTTTGCAGGGACAGGGAAAGAATATTTTACTTGCCCGACATATGACTGAGAAGCAATCCTATGCAATCAAGATAATAGCAAGTGCCTTAGTCGCTGTTTCAAGTCAAGTTTTTCTCCCAGGCAGTGCAGCTTTTATTCTAGCAACCCAGGTTTCTGCAATTGCTTCGCTTTACTATCTTTACAATGGCAAAGCACTTGCTCCTAAAGCTGCTATTTCGTTGCTACCTTCTTTTGCAAGTGAGGCAATTTATTCTAATGTTTTTCTGTTCGTACAGTCATTCATACCTCCCACAGGAGTGATCGATATCCCCGCCGCTATTGCTGCTATAACTACTACAGTTTCAATGCTAGCTACTGTGAATCATTTCTTGGCAACAGGAGCTCAACTTGAAGAAAAGCAGCGTCTTCAAGAGGCATTCAGAACATACAAAAAACAAGCGACTCAAGAAGTTTTCTTCAAAATCGAGCTTGAAAAGTTAAAGAATCCTGACTATATACGAGAGACAGTTAAAAGATTCATCATAGGTCAGGCAATCGCTTAAATTAGAGTGTAATTAACCTGGCTTGCCAGAGGTACTTCATGAGTAGTATCTAGGACTTACGCACCCAGACCAAACAGGAACGAGACCATGAGGTTTTCAGGCATCTCTCTCGGCCAGGAGTAGGTCTCAAACCCTTGAAACTTCGTTTTGGTGAGTAAGTCCTAGCATCTTATAAGTAGGTAGGCAAGATTAAACCGAATAATGTAACACTATGTAAACAGGTTTAAGTTAGCCAGTAGAGAGCATTTGGAGACTTGGCCCTCGTTTACATAGAGGCGTTTTTTGGCGCCGACTTACTTAGTTTACTTGCCGATCAGTTTAACAATAACGCCAATGCAATGCGATCGCCAAGGTACAACAGAAGCCTCGTATAAACAAAGGGCGATCGCCCTCCAAGACGCGATCGCGCGGAGTTAAGAAAGCGGCCGATATTATCGAACACGTTGTATTGACTCGAAAGCCGGTCTTCGCTGAGAAATAGCTGCAGACTGTGGTATGATTTTGTGCTTTAACTGAAACCACAACCCCTAGACAAACCATAACTAAAGCAGTAGCCCGAATTTTCAACTGTTTGAGTATCATACTTAAGCAGTCGATATTCAGTCATTTTAGAGAAGTTTAAAATTGAGACAGTGTTGCTTGTGGGCGATTGCAAGGAAAAAGGCAGCCGTCGATGCGATCGCGGAATTGCCAGCAATGGTTTCAGCAATTAATAACCTCCAGTGAAACCTTGGCGGTTGCTATAATTCCAAATAATCAAATCAGGATTAAGCGTGTCAGCAGCAAACTCTCAACAACAAACGCCTCTATTAGATGCCTTGCGCGATCGCACAAATCATCCGCACGCCCCATTCTACGCCCCCGGACATAAACGCGGACAAGGAATCTCAGGGCCGCTAGTTGACTTATTCGGTGCGGCAGTATTTCGATCGGATTTGCCGGAATTGCCGGAGTTAGACAATCTCTTTAACCCAGAAAGTGCAATTGCCGAAGCTCAATACTTGGCCGCAGCAGCATTTGGAGCCCAATCAACTCGGTTTTTGGCTAACGGTTCGACTGGCGGAATTATCGCCGCTATCTTAGCAACTTGCGGCCCAGGAGATAAAATTATCTTGCCTCGAAATATCCACTCATCGGCGATTTCTGGTTTAATTTTATCCGGTGCAATTCCAATTTTTGTCAATCCAGAGTACAACCCGGATTGGGATATTGCCAACAGCATCACCCCAGAAGCCACAGCCGCAGCATTAGAACAACATCCCGACGCGAAAGCAGTAATGATAGTTTACCCAACCTATCACGGCGTCTGCGGGGATTTGCGGGCGATCGCCCAAATTACCCATCAATACAACATACCGTTATTAGTAGACGAAGCCCACGGCGCGCACTTTAACTTTCATCCAAACTTGCCAGAACCGGCACTATCAGCCGGCGCAGATTTAACAGTACAATCAATCCACAAAACCCTCGGTGCAATGACACAAGCATCGATGCTGCACGTAAAGGGCGATCGCATAGATATCCAAAAATTAAATAGAGCATTGCAGCTAGTACAATCTACCAGTCCGAGTTATATACTATTAGCATCCCTAGACGCAGCCCGCCAACAAATCGCACTCCACGGCAAAGAGTTAATGGCGCAAACTTTACAGCTAGCACAAAAAGCGCGATCGCACATCAGTCAAATTCCCGGCTTATCAGTTTTAGAACCGTTAAATACACCGGGTTTTGCAGCATTAGACCGCACCAGGCTAACAGTAAAAGTATCAGATTTAGGAATCACAGGATTTGCCGCCGATGAAATTCTGCACTCGGAACTCGCAGTCACCGCAGAACTTCCCATGCCTCAACATCTAACATTTATTATCAGCTTGGGAAATACAGAATCAGATATTGACAATCTAGTTAAAGCTTTTACTCTTTTAAAAGTCACATCTGACAGGATTGTCAATAAGTCTTTGATGGGCGGGCAAGATGCCCACCCCACAATCAAATTCACTCTTTGTGGAACAGGCATCTTGCCTGTTCTTGAAAATCGTGCAACATCTCACTTAGATGGAAGAAGTCAGAAAGAAGACGAGATTCTCTCCTTCCCCCGATTTTCCCCTCCCCCACTCTCCCCCCGCGAGGCCTTCTTTTTCCCAGCGGAAACACTACCTGCAGGCAAAGCAGTCGATCGCCTGTGCGCCGAACTCATCTGTCCCTATCCCCCAGGAATACCAGTCCTGATGCCCGGTGAAATCATTACCCCAGCAGCCGTTGACTACCTGCAACAAATCCTGGCCGCCGGCGGAAAAATCACAGGTTGCAGCGATCCCGGCCTCCAAACTCTCAAGGTTGTGCGACAGTAAATATTAAGGCTTGGGGGAAATAGGGAGAATTTCTACATTCTTCCACGAGTTCCAACGGTCGTCTTGCTTCAATCAAAAATCAAAAATCAAAAATATAACTATGCTTTGGCCCTACGTCACTCCAGGCATCCCGGATGACTTATTTGAACGTTTACCGGGCATTCCCATGAGTAAGCGAGAAGTCCGACTGCTGTTAATCTCCCACCTGCGCCTGCAAGCAGATTCAGTGGTGTGGGACATCGGTGCAGGTACTGGTACGATCGCCGTAGAAACAGGTTTGCTGTGTCCCAAAGGTCGGATTATTGCCGTCGAAAGGGACGAAGAAGTAGCAAGCTTGATTCGCAGAAATTGCGATCGATTCGATCTCAACAACGTAGAAGTCATAGAAGGCAGTGCCCCGGAATGCCTGGAAAACCTGCCCCAACCCCCCCACCGAGTCTGCATCGAAGGAGGTCGCCCCATTAAAGCCATTCTCCAAGAAGTCTGGCGGTACTTGCAACCCCACGGTAGAGTGGTCGCCACAGCATCGAATTTAGAGAATCTTTACGCCCTTTCCGAAGGGTTCGCCGAATTGCAAGTCCGCAACATTGAAGTAGTCCAGTCCGCCGTCAACCGCTTGGAGACTCGCGGCCTCAGTCAAACCTTTGCCGCCGTCAATCCCATATTTATTCTCAGCGGCGAAAAGCTGGATTAGAAGTTAGTTGACAGTTGACAGTTGACAGTTGACAGTTGTTATTGGTTATTTGTTACCCATCCCCTTCCAGGGTCTGCCTCCAATGCCCCATGTCCCATGCTTTTAGGCCCTATGCCCATTCCTAAATGTAATTCTTAACCTTTTTTACGTTCAATTAACCTTCATACTTAGAATAAGGGCGACCATAGCTGGATTGACCCCCTGAGTTGAGATTTTGGATCATCGCCAGTTGGGTATTGGGCTTGGCTGTGCAAGGGAGGAAACCGTACCCTAACAATCCTTACATCCTTGCATCCTTGCATCCTTGCGTCGAATGACACCGCCCAAAAACGGATACAAGCCGCCGACAATCGTCGTGAACAACCCAAAATTTTAGACCCTAGTTCAATCTCCCAGATTCATCTGTGGAGTAAATCTAGAATCTCAAATCTCACATCTAAAATCTAAAATCGAATTACCCACCGCCGTCTGCAAGAGAAATTCATTTTATGCCTTGGTCTCGTATCCTGAGTGGAATAGTTGCGATCGCCCTTGCTTTGGGAATGATTATTTTGGGCGGATGGTACTTCACCGTCGGCTTCGGGATCATCGTTTACCTAGGTCAATTGGAATATTTTCAATTAGCCAGGGCTAAAGGCATTGCACCCGCTGCCAAAACTACCTTAGTTGTCAGTCAAGTTCTGCTAATTACGGCGGCCCTTGCACCGCAACTCGTAGATGCGATGTTTCCCCTCGCTGGAACCTTCATCTGTTTTTACCTACTGTTCCAACCTAAATTATCGACGATCGCCGATATTGCCGCTTCAGTTTTAGGATTGTTCTACGGCGGTTATTTGCCCAGCTATTGGGTACGGCTGCGAGTCGGCCTCGATCCAGGCAATCTTGCTACAACCCAACTTTCGCAAGCAGTAGCAAGCAATTTGCCGGTTAACATTTACCCGTCCCCGTCTTGGACAAATTCCAGCCACATATCTTTAGGATTGACTTCGCTGCTGCTGGCTTTCTTCTGCATCTGGGCCGCTGACATTGGGGCTTATTTTGTCGGCAAATTCTTCGGCCGCACTAGCCTGTCCCACATCAGTCCCAAAAAAACCGTTGAAGGTGCCGTATTTGGAGTTTGTGGCAGCATCGCCGTGGCCGTCGCTGGGTCTTGGTATTTACACTGGCCGGAGTGGCCGTATACTGGGGCTGCTTTTGGTCTGTTGATTGGGGTTGCTAGCCTGTTGGGAGATTTAACTGAGTCGATGATGAAGCGAGACGCCGGCGTTAAGGATTCGGGACAGTTGATCCCCGGTCACGGCGGCATTCTCGATCGCACCGACAGTTATGTTTTTACCGCACCGTTAGTCTACTATTTTGTCACTTTACTGTTGCCCGCGATCGACTCTTTTTTAATTAATCGGTAATTGGGAATTGGGAATTGGGAATTGGGAATTGGGAATTGGGAATTGGGCATTGGGAATTGGGAATTGGGTAGTATTCCCAGGCTCTACCAAAGAACTAGGTTAAAGCCAACAGTCAACAATCAACAGTCAACAGTCAACAGTCAACAGTCAACTAACTAAGGCAACACTCTAATTCCCCCCCGACAAACAATCTCCCCCGGACTCAAAATCAATTCTTCAATCTCAACTTCCGGCCCAAAATCAATTTTAAAACCATTGAAATCACTGCTCTTTAATCCTCCATCGACTTCGATTTCTGGTGCTTCAAACATCAATTCGCGACCGCTGGCTATCCGCAAACCAGTCCGCAATACAAAAGGAATTTGCCTACCGCCAGGGCGCAAAATTGTCGCCGAAAGCGTCAACAAACCCGCCTCAATAGCAATCTGCGAATTTTGCAACTTCAGCGACTGTTCCCTATCTGTCAGTGGCAGCAGGGGCAGCAAAAATTCGCTCAAAGCTAAGCCAAGCAAAGGCGCTTTCAGGGACGCATTCAAATCCGCTTGGCTGAGCCTCAAAACGCCTGTCACGGGAACGGATTCCAGGAGGCGCAGGGGTTGGCCTTTGAGAGCTTGACCGAGGTTGATGCGAATGCCACAGCCCTCTATGGCAACTTCAGTTAGGTGTAGTCCTTTATACACAGCACCGCGAGCTGCAGCCGTGACTTTGGGGATCGCACCGCTGAAGATTTGTCGATCGCTCCCCTCAATTTTCACCTTCAACTCGTCCACCTGCTGAACTTGCGATCGCAGCCACAACTGCACCGCCGGAGACAGCACGGCGCTCGCGATCCGGCTGCCTTGACTCGGCGAAGGTCTCCCCGGCTCCTCGCCGAGATTAACAGTCCCACCAGAGCCAGCAGCGGCCTCTCTATTGTCAAATTGAATAGAGTTTCGATCGACAGTCATAAACAATTTCAGAATATAAACCTTAATATTCAAGCACAGAAATTTAACTAGAACTTGCACATACGGCCTCAAAAACCCGGTTTCTGCACAGATATAGCGCTGTCAACCTCTGATTTTCCTTAGAAACCGGGTTGATGAAAACAAGTCCGATTAACTCCAAAACCAAGCAGAAATCTGGCATCAGCAACGCCCGAAGCAGAAAAATTCTCACCTTTCCCCCCTTGGGATATTGGAGTAGTTCACGAGTTGTGCCATCCCGATGAAAAATTCGCGATCGAGCGTATAAATTTAACCAGCAGTACGGGATTTATGGTAGTGTTGGTTTAGGGTCAGGTCAAACCCACACCTCTCAAAGCAGCCGCACAGCAACGGTGCAAGCCTGTGCCTACCGCGAGTCTTTTCCTCGTAGTTTTTGCACAACATTCAGGGTCATGCCATCAGGACAATCTGCACTTTTACCGGGCGTGCTGTAATGATTGGTCAGCATTATAATTTATTCCCAACCAGGAATTGAGCCTTAGTAGTAAGGTTAAGCAATTAACCGTGTCGTGTTTCCTCCCCCACCGCTCGCGAGTTGGGGGTTTCCACCCTCCCGTCATGTCTGATGAAAGGCTGCAAAAAATCCTCGCCCAGTGGGGCATTGCCTCTCGCCGTCTTGCAGAACAGATGATTGTAGCTGGACGAGTCCGAGTTAATGGCAATATTGTTCATTTAGGACAAAAAGCGAATCCGGAGCGCGATCTCATCCAAGTCGATGGAGTCCCGGTGAAACCAACGGATCGACCGGCAGAGATCTATATGTTGCTCAACAAACCGGCAGGCGTAGTTTCTACTTGCAGCGATCCCAGAGCCCGATCGACAGTTCTCGACCTGCTGCCGCCCAAATTGCGATCGGGTCAAGGCATCCACCCCGTAGGACGCTTAGATGCAGATTCCACCGGCGCCCTCTTGCTCACCAATGATGGTAAGCTGACATTTTCTTTGACCCATCCACGTCACTCGATCGCCAAAACTTATCAGGTTTGGGTACTTGGCGATCCCCCGGAACCCATACTACAAACGTGGCGTCAGGGCATTGTCTTGTCAGGCAGAAAGACCTTGCCCGCAAAAGTTAGAGTTCTCGATCGCGCGCGAGACCAAACTCTGTTAGAAATCATTCTATCAGAAGGCAGAAACCGACAGATTCGGCGAACAGCCGAACAGTTGGGATATCCCGTGGTGCGCCTGCACCGCACAGCCATCGGCCCGATTCAATTGCAGCGGCCCGGTGCGCCAATATTGCCACCAGGCTGCTGCCGACCCCTAGAAGATGCGGAAATTATTTATTTATGGAATCTAGTCAACCTAACATCAATAAGCGTGCCAGTAAATTCCCCGGAGCACAGCATATGACAAAGAATTTATTGTTTTTATTCTTCAAAACCACTAAGCAGAAACTGCACTCCCAAGAGCCAGAAACAGCTCAGAAGAAGCTAGCGGAAATTGGAACTCAACTCCGTCAGTACCGCGAACAGCAGTCGATTTGTTTGGACAAAGTAGCCGTGGTAACAATGATTCGGCGGAATCTGCTCCAAGCCATCGAGGACGGTCAACTAGACCAACTTCCCGAACCCGTCTACACTCAGGGTTTGATCAAGCGCTACGCTGAAGCAATGGGTTTGGACTCAACTCAGTTTGCTGAATTTTTCCCGATCGAACCGTCCCCCCGATCGAGAACCAAGCTATCCTGGCAAGATGGGCCTCAGTTGCGGCCGATGCACCTGTACCTCTTTTACACATTTCTAATTATCTGTTCTGTCAATGTCTTATCTCAGTTGATGAGCGGTTCTGTTACCGCAAAAAACGGTGCGGGAGCCGAAGAACTAGCCCTTGGGCAGAAAGAACAAGCCCGTTTAGCTGCTGAGGCATCGAGATCCTCAAAAAATCAGAAACCGGATAGTTACACCGCTGTGGAAGCAGCAAGAACCGGTCAAAATTTAAATCAATCTGGCAATAAACCAGTGATGGTTAGCGTCACTTTTAAAGCAGAATCCTGGATGCAGGTTGAAGTTGATGGCAAAACAGAGTTTGAGGGAATTTTGCCGACCGGGACTGTTCGCACGTGGGAAGCTCAAAAGCAATTGGTAGTGGTAGCAGGTAACGCCGGCGGGGTAATGATTGCTGTTAATAACGGACAAGCCGAACAACTCGGAGATCCTGGAGTCGCCAAAGAAGTTGTTTTTAAAGCAAACGAACTCAAGCCTTCAGCACCGCCCAAGAATGAAGGTTGAGTATTAATTGGTAATTGTTAATGGGTAATCGGGAATAGCGGGCAGTCCACAGCTTTTAATTAGAATGTCCGTCTTGATTCACTCATTACCAATTACCAATTACCAATTAACAATTACCCCTTAGATAAATTCCGGTTGCATCGGAATAGTCAAATCCCGTCAACAGTCAACAATCACGGATGAATGGTGCAACCGGAATTTATCTAATTCATCTGCGTTAATCTGTGTTAATCTGCCCTCATCTGCGGTAAAGAAAGATAATTTATCGGGCCGCCGATGACAAGGGATTGACGCTGATTCACGCAGATCAAGAGTAGAGAGATAGGAATAATTCCGATGCTAACAGATTTGATATTACCCATTAACAACTACCAATTACCCCTTACCGACGATCAATGTTTATTAGGAGCGCGGCCGGAGATGTAAGTCATGCTTTTGAGCTGATCGCGCACTTCCCAATTCACAGCTTCGGGCCGATACCGCCAGCCCCAATTTCCCTGTGGTTTCCCCGGAAAATTCATCCGCGCGTCTGTACCCAAACCCAACAAATCTTGAAACGGCACAATTGCCATATTAGCAATAGAAATCCAACCCATGCGGATTAAAGACCAGTGAATTCCTTGGGGATCGATGCAGCCAAAATAACGCAAAACCTCATCTCTTTCGTAGTTTTGCAGTTGATTGAACCAGCCGACAGTCGTGTCGTTGTCGTGGGTGCCGGTGTAGACTACGGAGTTGCGATCGTAATTGAAAGGCAAAAAAGGATCGCCCGGACCAGCGCCAAAAGCAAACTGCAAAATCTTCATTCCTGGAAACTCGTATCGATCGCGCAAAGCTTCCACTTCTGGAGTAATTACCCCTAAATCCTCAGCGATAATCGGCAAGTTGCCAAACTTCTCGTTAATTAGATCCAACAAAGCTGTTCCCGGCGCTTTAATCCACTCTCCCTCGATCGCAGTTTCTTGCCCGCGCTTCACCGCCCAGTAAGCGTCAAATCCTCGAAAGTGGTCGATCCGAGTCACATCTACATAAGAGAAAATCGCTTCAAAACGCTGCACCCACCACTCGAAATTAGTTGCTTGCAACTTCTCCCAATTGTATACCGGGTTCCCCCACAATTGACCTGTATTGCTGAAGTAATCAGGGGGAACTCCCGCCATTAAAGCTGGTTCTCCGCTGGCTTCATCCAAGCAGAATAAGTTGGGATTCGACCACACATCCGCGCTGTCGTGAGCTACATAAATCGGAATGTCACCAATAATTTGAATGTTGCGTTGGTTGGCATAGCGTTTCAACTCCGTCCACTGGCGAAAAAACTCAAACTGGACGTATTTGTAGTAATAAATCTCAGCATTTAGCTGCTGGCGCCACTTTTCTACCGATTCTGGTTCTCGACGGGCAATTTCTGGTTCCCAATTGTTCCAGCTAACACCGCCAAAGTTGTCTTTTAGTGCCATAAAGAAGGCATAATCTTCCAGCCAACTCTCTTTGCTTTCGCAAAAAGCTGAGAAATCTCTTTGCTGAACCGGCGATGCTTTGGCTTTGAAGTTTTCGCAAGCTTTTTTGAGCAAAGACACTTTCAGGGCGATCGCCCCCTCGAAGTCTACATAATCCAACGGAAATTCTGGCAAATTAGCGAAGTCTTCATCTGCGAGCAATTGATCGTTCCGCAGCAGTTCTGGGTTGATCAGCAGCGGATTTCCCGCCATTGCTGAATAGCACGAATAAGGAGAATTGCCGTATCCTGTCGGGCCCAGCGGCAATATCTGCCAGTATTGCTGGTCACTCTCTACTAAAAAGTCAATAAACCGATATGCTTCCATTCCCAAGTCCCCAATGCCAAATCGACTGGGAAAGGATGTGGGGTGAAGTAATATGCCGCTCGATCGGGGAAAAAGCATAATCTATCTAAAGATATAGGAATTTAACATTGACAATTTGACCGATATTCCCTACAAGTTAAACTTCGCAGTTTTGAGGGTAATTGTCAGGGCAAATACTTTTGTGATTGTCTCATATTTTCTGCCAGAACGTGCTTGCAAAATATTTTTATGGCACTCTACTCACAACTCTTTAGTAGAGTCCAAAACATCAAAATCCGGAGTTACACGATCGCCCTGCTTTCACAGCTAGGTTTTTTTACCCAGGCTCGTTTGCTGGAACAAAGTATTTTGGTTGAGCGCACCCGGTTTTTGCTTAATTTTTCAATTTAACTTTTCTTTTGTTTTCGCCCCATCTCTCTGCAGTCGTAAATTGCCCACCAAAAATCAGCCATCACTTAAGCAGAGCCAATGCACAAATCAGCCGGCTGTTTTGTATCTCAAAAAACAGCCGGCTGCGAAATTACCTCAAAAGAGGCTGAGTTTAAGCTTGCTTGTTCAACAATTTCTGCACTTGTTTGAGAGCTATAGCGCCGACGTTGTAAGCAGCCCAGCCGCCCGCCAACAATACGGGCATCAATACTATTAGTATGCGGAAGTCAAAATCCATGAGTTCTCCTCCTAAAGTTTTTTAACAAATTCTCATAATCTATTTGTATCTCATTTTGTCGCTGTTCTCCTGACTCTTTAACCAAATATTGTCACCGAGAAAGTTCCTCAGCCGCAGGCAGCCGGATACGCAGGAGGACATCGCTCCGCAGGAATTGAGATCGAAACTCACTCCTGGGCGGGCGATCGACATTCGCTGCACAAATTATCCCACAATCTGTTTCGCAATCCCTTCCACAACCTGAGTTAGAGGGTCGTTAGGGAAGTGCAGCGCAAACACTCCCTTGCTGGCGAGCAGCATCATCTTGTCGCTGTGTGGCAGTACCCCTGCCACTGGGATCTTGTAAATACTCTCTACTTGCTGCTTCAAATCGTCGAAATCCAGGGATTCTGGGGCTTTGTTGATCGTCATTAAAATCTTAGGAACTTCTAATTTGCGGGCCACATCTACCGTGACAGCCGTTCCCTGAAAATCTTGCTGATCCGGACGCAGAATCAGCAGCAGGATGTCGGAAATGGTGATGCTGAGGAGGGTTTCTTCGTTGAGCCCCGGGTGCGTGTCGATAAATAGGTAGTCTAAGTTCAAAACCTCGATCAGTTCTTGAAAGCCGTCGGTAAGCAGTCCCACATCATAGCCTTCCCGCAAAACTCGCGCTATCTCCCCTGCTTTAATGCTCGAAGGAATCAGGTAGAGGTTGCCGTTACTGGCTAATTTTGGCAGCAGGGAACTCACATTGTAGGCCGTATCCGCGATCGGACACCGGCCCCACAGGTAATCGTTCAGGCAGTGATCCATGTTGCTCTCGCTGAAACCGAACAGCACGTGAATCCCTGGTGATTGAATGTCTGTGTCCACAATGGCGACCCGATTTCCGCCGCGAGCGATAATAGATGCCAGGTTTGCTGTGGTGTTCGATTTGCCAGTTCCGCCCCGGTAAGAGTGGACAGAGATGATTTTGGACATGATCTGCGTATTAGGGTAAGAAACGGCGAGAACCCATTATGATGCAATTCTCGATGATGCAGTCGAGTTGTCTGTCATTCTTCCTTGTCGCCCAAATTCTCCTTATCTGTTAAAATATCAATTTTTTCATCTTTTATGCTCTTTTGTGCGCCCCTGCGCTGCCGCATCTGTTTGGCTTTGGCTTGCAAATCGCTGAACTCGTCATCCGGTTTGGTTTCGGCTGAACTAGCACCGCCGCCCGCATCGATCGCACCCGTTGGTGAGCTGCTTTCCGATTCAGTCACGGGGGCTCGCTGCTTCTGCTGTTTGGCTTTTTCCTGCAACTGAGCTAAGTAGTCGTCTGTCTGACTTTCGGCCTTGGGAAGCTCTGGGGTACTGGCAGTTATTTCTTGGGGTTCGGAAGGTGTTTTTTCAGAGGTTTCTTGTTTGCTAATCCTCAGTTTATCTCTCTTTTGCTGCAATTCTTTAAAGAAATCAGATTCTGTGATTTCTGCGACTTGCTGTTCTTTTTTGGCTTGGTCTATTTCGATTTTGAAGACTTGTTTAACTCGATCGCTAATTGCTTTCCCGTATCCGGCTTTATTAAATCTATCTGCTGATACAATGCTACCGCCAGTTAAGATTAATGCTAAGGCTGGCGCTGCCACAGGCACCCACCCTCCCAAGAGAAAAATCCCAAAACTAATCGCGCAGCACCCGGACAGCACTGCTCCGAATGTAACCGTCAACTTCGCTGGGTGAGCCATCCGCGATGCCAAGGTTCCTCCGACAATTGACCATGCCGAAATCCACAGGATTTCTGCCCATTCCGGCCAAAACCAAAACATCGGTCTGTTGTCTAAGACTGCACTCAAAATTTGGCTGACTACTTGTGCGTGTGCCACGATACCAGGCATGAATTGATTTTTTTGTTGCCGCCCACTGTAAGGAGTATAAAATAAATCTTTAACGGTTTCTGTGGTATAACCGATGAGAACTATTTTATCTTTAACTAAATTTGGGTCAACTTTCCCTTCTAAAACATCCGTAATTCTGACTTGGTTTGCGACTTGCCGCCTGGAACGATAATTAATTAATATTTGATATCCCCTGGCATCGACCTTGTTGTATCCTCCGTCATTACTTTCTAGTTGTTTTAATTGGGTTTTCCCCAGCCATAAAGATTGATCTGGTGCAAGTTGAGGAGAGATTTTTTGCCCTTGCAGGTAGCGGAGTGCTAGCTGGAGGTTGAAGGAAGCTAAAACTTGAGAATTGTCATTGCAAAGATGTTTTTGGGCCGAGGAGTAGCCCTCAATTGTCGGCGGTTTCATAAATAATAAAGCCCTGCGGAGTATGCCACCCGGATCGACTCCGAAATCTGCAAATCCCACCCGGTTTTGTGGCAGCCCTGGCGCAGGCGGAGAACCGGGATTGTCCGGGCTTCCGTCGGTGACTAAACATACCCCGATCATTCGATCGCTTTTTTGTAAAATTTGAGTTAATTCCTCGCGCCCGTCTCCTAAAGGTACGTCTCGCAGCACATCTAAACCGATTACGGCTGGCTGCATTTTTTCTAGTTTTTGTAAGATTTCAGCTATTTTGCGATCAGATATCGGCCACTGTTTCAGTTTCTGAATGTCTGCTTCGGTAATCCCCACAACTAGCAAACGCGAGTCTGGCTGTTCTTCGGGACGCCACCTCACCATTTGGTCATAAGCGCTTAATTCTAATGGTTCGAGTATTCCTAGCTGTCGGGCTCCCATCAAGGATAATGTTACTGCCGCGCTGGCAATTAATACAGACTTAGCCAATGCTAGTGATGGTTTATACATTTGACTCCCTTGAGTCACTGCCGATCGAATTTTGTTAGATATTTTACTCATTATCCCAGCATAAAAGTTTGACTCGTTTCTGGAACAGCAGTTGTTTCACATTTCCCGCCTGCTGGAGACTTCCTCCATCTTAGAACACTCGGAAACTCCCACCACTTTGTTACAATAATTTACAGTAGCTGGCGGGCAACTGTATCCAATGATACTTGCGATCTAGGCAACCTGATTTTTCCGACAGAGAATCCACTTGCCGCTCGAATTAATTAATGTTATTGATGATATGTCAAGGTTTAAATTGTGTATCTGCGCCCTCGACTAGCATCTCCAAAATATTTGTCGCCATCAGCGAATGCCTGTGTTTGCAATTATAGTGAAAGGTACAACAAAATGAAACGCTTTCTACATCGGGCTACACTTGCGATCGCCGTATCTGCGATCGCAGCTACCGTACCCAGTTCACTTGCACCAATGCGCGCACAATCCCAGCCGCTTCTGCTGAGTCAAAATGTTAATTTCAAGCCTCCCGACGTAACAGCCCCCGGCAACCGACAAGGAGGAACACATCGCGGCAACAAGCTTTGTCCAGCGGGTTTATCTATTACTCCTTTAGTGCCTCCAACTAATATCGGTTTAACCCTAACAGATTCTCCCACAATTTTTGTCTATATTCCTAACACCTCGCCCGAAATAGAGTTTAATTTGCTCAACGAAAAGGAAGACAAAGTGGTCTACGAAAAAACATTTAAAGTTGACAAATCCGGGATTGTTGGAGTTAGTATTCCGGCTACAGTGGACAACAACAAATCCCTTGAAGTTGGCAAGCGATACGTATGGTCGTTTTCGATGGTTTGCGACCCAGAAGACCGATCTGCTGATTTAGTTGTTAAAGGGTTCGTGCAGCGAATTGAACCGCAGGCAACTCTCAAGAGGGATTTGGCAAATCCCGACCCGATGACTAGGCTCAACGTTTATGCTCAAAATGGGATTTGGTACGAAACTCTCGCTACTTTAGCCCAAATGCGGCGCCAGACACCGGGGGATGTGAAGCTGACAGCCAAGTGGACGCAATTATTGCAGTCCCAAGGACTAGAATCAGTTGCAGCTCAACCACTGGTTGCGCCTCTTTAAATCTCGCTATTTCTTGAAGTTTGGTCGGTCTGCCGATGGCGATGTGAAAATTAACCCATTTACTCGATCGCGCCCGGGGCTAAAACTCCGGGTTAACATTAGGGATGCGTTCTATAAATATTTCTACAATTTGGTGGAACAATGAAACGTTTTATACATTTTACTGCACTGGCGATGACTGTATTGGCGATCGCCGTTACTCTCCCCAGTTTGCTTACACCGATGCAGGCTGTCCCTGCACCCATTCTGCTGAGTCAGAATGTTAATTTCAAACCTCCCGATGTAACAGCCCCCGACAACCGGCAAGGGGGGACGCATCGAGGCTGTAAGTTACGGGATGGTTTATTCATTACTCCCTTAGTACCTGAAAGCAATATTGGTTTAACGCTAACAGAATCGCCAACATTTTTTGTATATGTTTCTCAACCCGCAGCTCAAGTAGAGTTTGTTTTGCTAAACGAAGATGAATCCGAAGTAGTCTACGAAACTACTATCAAAAATGATAAAGCCGGAATTGTGGGAGTTAGCATTTCTGAGAAAGACCAGACAAAAAATATTGAGGTTGGTAAGCGATATGTGTGGTCGTTTGCACTAGCCTGCGATCCTCTGGAGCGTTCGGGAGATTATATTGTTAAAGGATGGATGCAGCGAATTGAACCCCAGACAAATCTCAAGAACGATTTGGCAAATCCCGACCCTATGGCTAAGGTGATTGCTTATGCTAAAAATGGGATTTGGTACGAGACTGTTGCTACTCTAGCCGAAATGCGGCGTCTCGCACCCGATGATTCGCGGCTGACGACCGAGTGGACGCAATTGTTGCAGTCCCAAGGACTAGAATCGATTGCCGCTCAACCGCTAGTTCAGTCTTTTGAATAACGACTCTTGACTAATCACTGCTGAGTGTTTGCACAGTCAATTCTTCAATTCTTCAATCCAGTGACAGAAAGCAGCCAGGGTACAAGCCCCCGTCTTTATCCTGGCACAACCAAAAAATAGTATCCGATAACCAGTCCCCGGATTCATCAGTGATCTCGCTTTGTTCAATTCTCAAATTCTTCAATTCTTCAATCCAAAATCTAAAATCTAAAATCTAAAATCGATTGATGGCTAATAACTTTCCCACAATTCTAGCTCTTGATTTTGACGGTGTGATTTGTGACGGACTAATCGAATACTTCCAAACTGCTTGGCGTGCCTACTGTCAAATCTGGAAACCATTCGAAACAGTGCCCGAGCCAGATTTAGCTTTGAGTTTTTACCGAGTGCGGCCCGCCATCGAAACAGGTTGGGAAATGCCGCTGCTGATCCGCGCATTGCTGACAGGAATTTCCCCAGAGCAAATTTTGCTAGAGTGGCCCAATATAGTACCGTATTTGTTGACTGAAAATAATTTAAAAGCGCAGTCTGTCGGCGCTATGTTAGACGGCTTGCGCGATAATTGGATTGCTGATGATTTAGCTGGGTGGCTGTCTTTGCACCGCTTTTATCCAGGGGTTGCCGATCGATTGCATTCCTTGCAGGAGAGTTCGGTGAAAGTGGCGATCGTCACTACAAAGGAAGGTCGTTTTGTGCGGGAACTTTTGCAGCTAGCAGGCGTACAAATGCCGTCGGAGTTGATTTTTGGTAAGGAATACAACAAGCCTAAACACCAAATTTTGCGGGAATTTTTGGCAGCGTCTGGCAAAGATTCGACTATTTGGTTTGTGGAAGATCGGTTAAAAACTTTGCTGTCGGTGAAGCAGCAGCCGGATTTATCTCAGGTGAGGTTATTTTTGGCTGATTGGGGTTACAATACTTTGCCCGAACGGGAATCTGTGGCTCAAAATCCACCAGTTCAATTGCTTTCTCTGTCGCAGTTTGCCGGAGATTTGGCAGATTGGCTGCCAAGCGAATGTGGAGGTTAGATTTGTTGGCGGGGGGAATTTTTTTCCCTTTTCACAGTCAAAAAAATTCCCAAATTTTACATCTTTTTTGTTGACTTTTGAGGCGCTGGCATGGTATTTTAATATAATCTAATAGTTGCAAAAATAATATTTTTGCAACTATTAGATTATAAGATATATATAACAGAAATCCCTCAAAAAAGCCAGCTTATCGACAAAAAAAATGTTTTTTTGATAGACTATTGCAGATAATCTTGACCTAAAAGACCGGGTTTTTTTACTATTTATTTTTGCTGGTACGAATTATTTTCGTTTATCAAACCGCGTGTATGACAAAAAACAAAGCTTCGGCACCAAAAAATTGAAAAGTGTTTTGATAATTTCTCAGCTTGAAAGCTTCCTAATATTGAGACTTAAAACCCATGCTCGATTTAACTAAAGCAGCCAAGGCAATGCAGGGAATGAGCCAACATTTGAATGTGGAAGCTCACGCGGCTCGCCAACGTTTGGAAGTGGCTCAGAATTTGCTGGTAAAGGCTGCAACGGAACAGGAAAAATTGGTGGAATTGCAAGAGAATTGGCGCGATCGCACTTTATTCAATGCTGCCACGCCGATCGAGCCATTGTCCGATCGTACCTACATCACCGCACCCCCCGCAGCTCACACAGTCTTTGCCACAGACGGCTCGCAAATTTCCCCCAACCATCACGAAATAGCCTACTGCTATCTGCTAAACGTCGGCACAGTCATGCTGCACTACGGACAAAGCCGCCACCCAGTTTTAGACAGCGTACCCGAGGTTTTCTACAAACCCGAAGACTTGTACGGTTCGCGACAGTGGGGAATTAGAACCGAAGAATGGATGGGATATCGGCGAGCAGTTTCCGAAGCAATTGCCTTAGCAGAAATGGGCTGCAATTGGGCAAAAGTTAACGACAATAAATTGCCCGCACCAGCTTTAGCAATGGTAGACGGTTCCCTGATTTATTGGTTTTTGGAACAGTTACCCAGCGAAGCGCGCGATCAAATTTTGCTGCCTATTTTAGAAGCTTGGGACAAGTTGCGTTTAGCAGGAATTCCCCTCTTAGGATACTTAAGCGCTTCTCGCAGCA
The DNA here is from genome assembly GCF_036702135.1 of Microcoleus sp. LAD1_D3. Classification (NCBI taxonomy): domain Bacteria; kingdom Bacillati; phylum Cyanobacteriota; class Cyanophyceae; order Oscillatoriales; family Microcoleaceae; genus Microcoleus; species Microcoleus sp. LAD1_D3. Next base: position 104,111 of record NZ_JAUBSB010000015.1, read on the forward strand.
GCGAAAGCTTATCTTTTTTACGGTTTGAAGCTTGCACCCACGAAGTACCAGACTGCATGACAAATTGCCCCAACGTCGGATTTGCCGCCACAATTTCTTTCGCCGAAAAAGCACCTTGTCAAGAATTTGAACCTTTGCGGGATGCCATATTGTGGGCAACAATCCTGTCACCGGGACAAAGAAGCCCTTTGTGGAAATCCCAAGCTCGAATTTTAGATTTGTACGGTGTTAATTCCGTCTATTTCTGTTACGTTCACGTTGGCACAGAAATTGCTAGAATAGAAGTGCCGGAATGGGTAGCACAAGATACAGCACAGCTAGATTTAGCATTAGGAATGATGCTGGCTCAAGTACACAAAGGCGGCGGCTATCCGGTGACGCTAGCAGAAGCTCACAATCAAGCGGTAGTCACGGGGGGCGATCGAAGTCGCTTTTTCGCTTTGTTAGAGCAGCAAATGATTAAAGCCGGTTTGAAAAATGTGGGAATTTCTTATAAGGAAACACGAAAACGTGGCAGTATTGCTTAAAGTAAGAAGTACAGTCTTGGACGCAGAAACCAGCTTTTTTACGAAAATACTGAAGTGGAGCCTTTAACACTGATAAAAAACCCGGTTCCTTTGGTATTGATGCGTAAGTTATGTAGAGTTAAAAAAGAGTTAAAAATGTTATATGCCAATAGAACTAATTATTTTAATTGCTTCGTTACTTGTGTCTTGGCTGGTGTTTAATTGGGCTTTTAAAGTGTTGAAAGCCAGCATCGGGACAGCGATTGGTTTAGCAGCAATTGTGCTGACGATGCAGTTATTGTTTGGCATCGGCCCAAATCAGCTTTTCCAACATATAATTCACCTGCCGGAAACCCTGGGGAAAATGATTTCGGGCAAGTGAGCCGATTTGAGATTTGAGATTTGAGATTCTTTTAGATACCCAACTTCTTCAAGAAGTCGGGTATCTGGGTATTCGGATAATTTTCCCTCTTCCTTCTTCCCTCTTCCTTCAGATATTAACTTCCCAACATTTGCAACTTGTACAAACTGGCATACAACCCTTCTAGCTGCAACAACTCTTCGTGGCTGCCCGACTCTACTAACTGCCCGCGTTTGAGCACTAAAATACGATCGACATTTCGGATAGTCGAGAGCCTGTGGGCAATAATTATCGCCGTTCTGTCCGCCATCAAACGCTCTAGAGCTTCTTGAATTAAAGCTTCCGTCCCCACATCCAAACTAGCAGTTGCCTCGTCTAGAACTAAAATACTGGGATTGCGAATAGCAGCGCGAGCAAACGCTAATAATTGCTTTTGTCCCCCCGAAAGATTGGTTCCCCGTTCGCGCAATTGCGTATCATAACCTTGAGGCAACTGTTCGATTAAACGGGCAACATTTGTCTTTTCTGCTGCTGCTTGAATTTCCTCAATCGAGTAACTTTCTCCCAGGCTGATATTGCTCTTCACGTCACCAGCAAATAGAAAGCCATCTTGGATAATCACGCCTATGTGCCTGCGTAACTCTGCTTGAGGCAAATCCCGAATATCCACATGATTAACCAGAATCCGTCCTCGGCTAGGTTCGTAAAGGCGGCACAAGAGACGGATAATCGAACTTTTGCCCGCACCAGTGGGGCCAACTAATGCTACTTTTTCGCCGGATTTGATGGTGAAATTGAGGTTTTGCAGGACATATTCGTCTTGTTTGTAAGCAAACCACACGTTGTCAAATTGGATTTCTCCCGATTCTGAATTCTGCGAATTGGCATTTTCTCCCCCCCTTAGCAAGGTGGGGGTGGCGGGGGGTGATTTAGGATTGTTAGGCAATAAACGATATTCTGAACTTGCTGGATTTTGATGATTATCTGCCAATTCTCGATCGAACGGAGACAAGTTGTAAGCCGTTGCCTCTGGATGTCCAGTTATCAACAACGGTGAATAACCTGCCCTTCTTCCTTCTTCCCTCTTCCCTCTTCCCTCTTCCTTCTTCCCTCTTCCTTCTTCCTTCTTCCCGCTAGTTGGATCTTTAATTTCGATCGGTTCGTTGAGAATATCGGTAATGCGCTCGACAGCGGTAAATCCGGCTTGAATTGCAGTAAATTTCTCAGCAAATTGCCGCAGCGGATCGAAGAGACGCTGAGCAAATAAAATGAATGCCGAGAGAGTACCGAAGTTAAGATTACCGGCTAAAACTCTTTGGCCGCCCATCCACAAAACCCCGGCGATCGCCACTAAAGCAATCCATTCTAATGTCGCAGATACGGCTGAGTCGTAAAATATAGTTTTGTCAACTGCTTTAATGTAGCGTTTATTGGTGACACGAAACAATTGTGAATTGAACCTTTCGCGGCGGAATAGCTGCACTACGCCAATACCAGTCAGGTTTTCTTGCAGTTGGGCGTTGAGTTCGGAAAGTTCTTCTCTGGTATTGTAATTTGCTATGCGATATTGGTACTGGAAATAAACTATGACTGCGGTAATTGGTATCATCATCAGCACCAACATTAAAGCTAGTTGCCACTGCATGGTAAACATGAAAATGGCAATTACTAAAATTGAAAATAAATCGCTGACAATGCCGATCGCCCCTGAAGAAAAAACTTCTCCCAAAGCTTCCACATCGCTGGTGAGTCGAGTCATCAATTTGCCTACAGGAGTGCGATCGAAAAATCTCACTGCTAGCGATGTGACGTGGGCGAACAAATCATTTCTAATATCTGTAGTAATTATTTGCCCTACTTTCGTGACTAAATAGCCTTGAACTGATTGCAGTGCTAACCTAAGTGTTATAGTTAGCATGAGCAAAATAGCCAAAATATTCAATGCAGCAGATAGAGACAATCCCCGCAAGAATTCGTAGGTAGGTTCCGAGCGAATTACCGAAATTGCCTGTCCGATGAGAATCGGTTGAATTGCTCCTGAGACTGCTAGCGGTACTAATAGTGCGATCGAAATAATCAGCAAGCGTTTGCTGCGGGTTGCATAAGATGCCAACCTCAGAAATAACCGCCAGTCTGTTTCCTGGCCGGATTTGTTTTTGGTGTCTGCTACTGGTGAGGAAGTTGTCATCCGATTTTAGATTTTAGATTTTAGATTGCAGAAGCTATTATGCTGCTAAATTTGGCGGCTTTTTCTAAGGATATTGAGCTTTTTTTTCGCTGCGCGGCTTGTAGGGCGGGCGGGCGAGATCAGTTCGCTCAGCTTTTGCAAAAAAGCTGTACAATATATCCAACTAATAATTGTAGCAAATAGAGTCAGTCAAATTAGGAAATATTTTACAGCTCCAGCAAATTATCGAACCTGACAGCGCTCTGTCACCCATATTTATTTGAAGTGCGGATACCCGCTACTTGCCACTTTATGCCTTTAGACATAGAGTTTGCCACTGGTTTTAGTTAGTGTGTCAAAAGCTGGGTTTTCCAAAGGCAGTTCATTGCATTGAAGAAATGGATTTTACATTTCACCGTCGTCCCACTGAAAGTGTATTAGCCTTTTTGGGTATAACTTATGCAAGAAATAGAGACAGCCCGATTGTATCTGAGACAATTTACGCCAAATGACTTAGATGAGCTGTACCGCATCTACAGCGATTCAGAAGTGATGAAGTATTTGAGCGAAGGCGTCAGAAATAGAGAAGAAACAGCAGCAGATTTATTTCAGATAATCGCAGATTGGGAAAAACACGCTTTCGGTTTGTGGGCTGTTGTCAATAAAGAAAATAACCAATTGATCGGCGACGGGGGGCTTCGCTTCTTAGGCAAAACACCTCAAGTAGAAGTCGGTTACGTGTTAGCAAAAGCCTATTGGGGGAAAGGTTTAGCATCGGAAGTTGCAGTGGCTAGCCTCAAGTATGGATTTGAAGTATTGAAACTAGAAAAAATTGGAGCTGTTGCACATACCGAAAACCTCGCCTCGCGGCGGGTAATGGAAAAAGTGGGGATGAGATACCAGCATAACCTCGACCATTCCGATCGAGTATATTATTCAATCTCGCGAAAAATCTACCAGTCAAAAGTAGTTGAGTTGAGTTGAGTTGAGAAAGGAAATCCAACCACTATTTTTGTAGCAAGACTTATCAAAACTGGTATCATAATCTAGTGGTATTAATTATATTAATCATGCAAGAAATAGAGACAGCCCGATTGTATCTGAGACAATTTACGTCAGACGACTTAGATGAGCTGTACCGTATTTACAGTGATGCAGAAATAATGAAATACTTGAGAGGAGTTAAAACTAGAGAAGAAACAGAAAGTGCCATTCATACCATGCTCAAACGTTGGGAAGAAAACAACTTCGGAATGTGGGCTTTAGTACATAAAAGAGACCGTAAAATGATTGGTCGCTGCGGACTGGTTTTTCTAGACCAGACACCGGAAGTTGAGCTGGGCTATGCGATGGACAAAGTTTATTGGAATCAAGGATTGGCGACAGAAGCTTCTTTTGCTAGTCTAAATTATGGATTTAAAATATTAAATTTGGATAGAATAGTTGCGATCGCCCGACCAGAAAATATCGCCTCGCAGCGGGTGATACAGAAAGTTGGCATGAAATATGAAAAAAATGCTCGCTATTACGAAACTGATGTACTATATTACTCTATCTCGCGAGAAACCTACGAGTCAAAAGTAGTTTTGTAAGGCGTGCAATGCACACCTTACTGCTTTTAAATCACTCACATTGCAATTTGTCATTATTGCCGGCTGACAACTACGAAGTCCTTTGCAATTGCTTGTTAACTTTTTGAATTTTCTTAGCAAAATACTCTTGTCTGTGTCCCAATCTTTTAGCCACGTCTAACCCTTTTTGATAGGATTCTAAAGCTTTATCGTAAGCCTTCATCTCTTGATAAACTTGACCGATATTGTCATAAGTGTTCATCAATCCGTAGAAATTGTAAGCCCGCTCTTCTAACAGCAACTGCATTTGATAAATCCGCAAAGTCGGCTCCCACTGCTTTTGCGATCGATAAAGTAAAGCTAATTTATCCAAAGCTTCGCTAGCTTGGGCATACTGTTGAATGGGGACGGCTAAATTGTAGGCTTCCTGATAGTATTGAGCTGCTAAATTGATTTGACCTATGGTCTGGTAATCGCTGGCGATCGCAATTTTGAGCGGTGGTATAGCGCTGGGATTTTGCAGGTTGACATACACTGATGCTAGTTTTTCCCTGGCTGCGATCGCCTTTAGGGGTTGTTTCGACTGCTGGTAAACGTAGGCCAACTGTCTCAGAGTATCTACCTCAGTTGGAGGAGTTACAGGTTGTGGCGGCGCACCGTTTCCCGCAACAACCGCAGAATTTTCCACAGCAGAATTAGCAGCAAATAAAGCGCGGTTTTCCTGAATTAAAGTTGCCAATTCCTCATACACGGGAGCAGCTTTCTCGTAACTCAACCAATTGATGTGAATTAGCCCGATCGCCTTCAAAATCTGACCTTCAGCCAATATATCTTGGTTTTGGCGCGCATTTGCGAGAATTTCTTGGTAAACTTCTACAGTCGGGCCTTTAGCGCGCACCTGCTGAAAAGCCGCAGCGAAGGTGGGGAGCAACTCAGTATTAAGTGGTACTTGGGATTTGACTTCTTTTTGAATTGCTTGCAACCGTTTGGTAATAAGCTGTAGTTCGAGGTTTTTACCGTTACTCCAAGCAACACTTCCCACCCGACTCAAAGCAGCAATTTCCGCCGCCGGGCCCAGATATCTCCGCAGCCGCAATTCTCGGAACCAAATTTCAAAAGCACCCGCGCCGTCTCCAGCTTGCAGTTTAGCCGCTGCTTCTAAGTTTAACTCCTCCAAAGCCGCTGTCAGTTCGTCCCGCTGAGTGCTGCTCAAAGATTCATTAGCGGGAGTTAGGGGATCGGGTGTGGTAATTTCTAGAGGATTAGGAGAAAATTGATCGAGGGCTGGTGGATTAGTTTGGGCGCTAGCAATAGAACCAGCACACAGCCACAGGAAAAGCAAGCACCCAATTGGTAAAGAACTTCTCATTCTCAAAATTTGGTTGCCGCGATTCGGCATTCCTTCTCGAAACATCAAGTTTTGCATATCTACAAAACGGTATAAATTATGTCACAAAGATGGCACAAAAGCAAACAATTGAACAAGAGCAACAAAATAAATTTTACCGCACTGAGCAATTGTTTTCAGTTCAAGGCGTTGGGCGATCCTCTTCGAGGGCTTCGCCAACGTATTTTACGCTTATTCAGTCTAGCCCTAATTCTCTTAACTGTTTGCACAGCTTGCGCCCCCCCTCCCGCAGTTGGAAAAGACCGCTCTTTTCCAGAAATGTCCCTCGAATTTTTGGGCGAGTACCAATTGCCAAAAATGAATTTTGAAGGAGTACCAGTCGGCGGTTTGTCAGGAATTACCTACGACCCCAAAGGTATTAGCGCAGTCACTTCCAAAGCTTATCGCTTTTACGCTCTTTCCGACGACTCCAGCGAAAACGGAGAAGCCAGATTTTACAGTCTCCGACTCGACCTCACATCAAGTGACCCCGCCAATATTCGCCTGAAAAAAGTTACCGTTGACGGCGTTACCTCCCTCAAAAAAGCAGACGGTGAAACCTTCTCTTGGGGTTCCATCAATCCCGAAGGCATCGCCCTTTCTCCCCGCAACTCAGTATTTGTCGCCAGCGAAGGCGTGACTCATGTTGGCATCCCTCCTTTTCTCGGAGAATTTGACCTCAAAACAGGGCAAATGCGGGGAAATTTGCCAATACCAAAGCGCTATATTCCCGATGCCAGCGATGAAAAACAGCAGCAAGGAGTGGTGGACAATTTAGGTTTTGAATCTTTAACCATCGACCCAGAAACCTTTAGTCCAGGCGGTCTCGATCCGTTTCGTTTGTTCGCAGCTACGGAAGCGCCGTTAATGCAAGATTTAGACCCAGAACAGGCAAGCAAACTCCGTCTTTTACATTATATCATTGTAGATAAAACGCCGCAATTAGTCTCGGAAAATCTTTACATCCTCGACCAAGTTCCCATGACTATTTTGAACGGTTTAACAGAATTAGTAACTGTCGGTGGCGGTCAGATTCTGAGTTTAGAACGTTCTTTTGGGCTGTCGGGATACAGCGCTAGGATTTATCAAGTAGCGGTTGGAGCGGCTACAGATACTTCGAGAATCCAGAGTTTTAAAGGACGAGTGGCCGTCGAACCTGCTAAGAAAAAGTTGCTGCTAGACTTAAGCCAACTCGGAATTCCGCTGTACAATTTAGAGGGAATGACCCTCGGCCCTCGCTTGCCAGATGGCAGCCAGAGTATAGTTTTGGTCAGCGATGACAATTTTGATGAAGCGCAGAAAACTCAGTTTATCTTGTTGAGTTTGAAGGGCAAAGGTTAGGTAATAAGGGCGGGCTAGAAGCCCACCCCACCCCACAAGAAGATTTATTGTTTCTGAAAAAGTAATAGTGCCTGTTTATGAGAACAGTACAATAAAATTCACTCTTTGTGGAACAGGCATCTTGCCTGTTCCTAAAAAAGTTAAATCACATTTATCCAACTATAAAATACCCTAATTATGCCAACTCGTAAGACTTTGCAATTACCCGACATCGAACTTTCCTACCTAGAATGGCAGCCAGAAACTGGGAAAAAAAAATCTCCCCGTTTGCTGCTGCTGCACGGTTTAGCAGATAGTGCGTGTGTGTGGACTAGCTTGGGCAATTACTTATCCAGCCGCTATCATATTGTAGCGCCAGATATGCGCGGTCACGGAGAGAGTAGCAAACCGAAAACAGGCTATACTTTTGAAAGTGCGATCGCAGATTTAGAAGCTTTGATGGCACATCTCAACTGGCATGACGCTCACATTTTAGGACATTCTTGGACGGGAAAACTAGCACCGATTTGGGCGAGGCAAAATCCCGATCGCTTTTGCAGTATGATTTTAGTAGACCCCATTTTCATCACCAAATTGCCCGCCGTGATGAAACTCACCCTGCCAATTGTTTACCGAAAATTAGACTGTCTCAAATGTGTGGGCCCGTTTGCGACTTTATCCCAAGCAGAAGCAGCAGCAAAACAATCGGGAGAATACGCAGATTGGAGTGACGTGCAGCAAATGGTATTCCAACACCAAATCGAACAAAAATCTGACGGAACTTGGGGCAGTAAATTTGCGATTACAGCCAGAAATCAGATATTTGCAGAAGTGATGAAAGTGGCCGGTTTAACTGAAAATATTGATATCCAGACTTTGTTTGTACAGCCGGAAAAAGGCGTAAATCGCATGGCTTGGCAAATGCAGCCATACAAGAGATACTTGAAAAATCTTACCGTTGCAAAAGTACCGGGGAATCACTGGTCTTTTTTGACTGAACCGGAAACTTTTAATCAAACTGTGGCAGATTTTTTAGAGGGCACAAGACAGTGAATTTAGAAATTATCGCACATCGGGGATTTTCGGCGATCGCCCCTGAGAATACTTTAGCAGCTTTTGAACTGGCGATCGCCCGTGGAGCTCATTCGATCGAATTTGACATCCAGCTATCCGCCGACAACGTACCAGTGATTTTTCACGACGCAACATTAGATAGAATCACTGGAGTTTCTGGCAAAGTTAGGGAAAAAACTCTGTCTCAATTGCAGACACTTAATGCGGGGAAATGGTTTAGCGATGAATTTTCACAAGAAAAAATTCCTACCTTAAAAGAATCATTAGCTATCCTCAAAAATGTTGACAAATTTCTTTACTTTGATGTCAAGCCTCACTGCGAGTGGTCTGATTCAGATGTCGCGGATTTTGTCAATACTTTGAAGGGCGCAGAAATCAAACATAAATGCGCTATTACCTCCTTTAACGCTGGATTTCTGGAACAAGTGCGGCGGCTATCTGGCGATTTGGCGATCGGGCACATTGTTGCTAATCTAGAAGCATACAAAACTCAATTAGCTCAAGCTGTGGCGCATCAGGATAATTTGATTAGCAGTCTGTATCGCGTGTTGCTGGAAAACCCCGCACTAATTCAAGAAAGCCGGAGTCAGGGAGTTGACATTGTGGCTTGGACGGTGGACGATCGAGCAGATATGCAAAAGTTAATTGATTTGGGTATAACTCGGATAGTCACTAATTGTTTGATATAATTTTTTAACCGCATATAAACGCAGATAATAGATGAATTACTTTCGCAAAAGCATCCACGAAATGTCTGGCTATGTGCCGGGGGAACAGCCACCGCTCGGCACAAAAATTATTAAACTAAATTCTAATGAAAATCCCTATCCGCCTTCTCCCAAAGCCTTAAAAGTGCTTGAGGAAATAGACGGAGAAATGCTGCGGCGCTATCCAGATCCAACTGGCAAAAGTTTCCGCATTGCTGCTAGTAAAGTTTTTGGAGTTGCTGACGATTGGATTGTTGTAGGTAACGGCAGCGACGATTTATTAAACTTGATAGTTCGCGCTGTGGGCGAATCTGGGAAACAGATTGTTTGTCCTGCGCCCACCTATGTATTGTACCGCACTTTGGCAGAAATTCAAGATGCAGAATTTGTTGAAGTTCCTTATCCCGACGACTACAAGTTACCCGTCGATTTGCTAATAGCCGCCCAGGGTGCAGTGACATTTGTAGCTTCGCCAAACAGTCCATCGGGAACAGCCATATCTATTGCAGATTTGGAGAAACTGGCTAAAGAGTTATCGGGCATTCTTGTGATCGACGAAGCATATGTAGATTTCGCCGAAGAAAATGCTTTGAGCTTGACAAAAAAGTACAGTAATGTTATAGTTTTGAGGACGCTTTCAAAAGGTTATTCCCTCGCAGGATTGAGGCTGGGTTTTGGCATAGCAAATCCGGCGCTGCTGGCGGAATTAAATAAAATCAAAGACAGCTATAATGTGGATGCTTTAGCCTATGCAGTGGGGGCGGCTGCGATCGCAGATCAAGACCACAAAACCGCCAACGCCGAAAAGATTAAGGCTTCGCGAGCAAAACTAGCCGTTAGCTTCAAGGAATTAGGCTTTGACGTTTGGCCCTCGCAAACCAACTTTTTGTTAGTTAGGCCACCAAACGGCGATGCAGAAAGAATTTATCAAACACTGAAAGTACGGGGAATATTGATTCGATACTTCAATCAGCCGCGATTAGAAGACAAATTGCGGATTAGTGTAGGTACGGAGGAACAAAATCAAATATTAGTTAAAACTTTGAAAGAAATTCTCTAAATAACGATCGCACTAAAAGTAGTTTCTAGTAATGACTTTAGTCCTCTGATTTCTATGAGGACTTGAATTCCTGACTACACACAGCTTGATTACGGATAATTATTAGGATTATCAATAGCCAACCCTGCCGACTGAGCAATATCCAGCAATCTGTTGTCCGCCGAAACAAAAACCAGTTGAGTATCTGGCACGGAAACGAGAGTAGATTGAACGCGCAAAGCTGACGCTAATTGCACAGAATCATAAGCCCGCAGCGGGTTTTGCATCACCAGTGCGCCCGCTGTTTCTATCAAAGTGCGATCAACCTCAAGAACTTCATACTGGTTGTCAAAATCCGTGCGAAAATCTCCCATAAGTTGGTCAACCTCATCGACAGATAGACTACCCTCTCGTTGACGGCGTAAAAAAGCGCTGCATACCTCCACCCAAGTAATCTGAGAAATCGCGAGAAAGTTACCTGCTGCAGGAACAGTAATTGATTGAATCCAATTACTTCCCAATTCAGGCACATACCGTTTAACCAATGCGCTGGTGTCTAATAAATAGGCATTTACCACGGGCCCCGATCCTCAATAACGATTTCAGAAAGAGGTTTCCCCACTCTTCCCTTGAGTTTTTCAAACAATTCGCGCCGCTTTTGTTCTGCCGCTGCATCTAGCTTAAACTGTTTTGTTGGCAAACCCATCAATTTTCGTATATCCATCAACTTAATCGCCTTTTCGGGATCGCCCTTGAGTTCTTCCTGCAAAACTTCCGCTACAATTGTGATCTGCACAGTTTCCCCATCATTCAATGACAAAGGACTCAGAGGACGAAAAACCCCGTTTTCGTAGATAGCAGTAATAGTTTCTGGCATAATTAGCCTCTTAATTAAATGCTTTGACTTATTGTACTTCTTTTAATTACTTCGTTGCCACCACAGCCAAATTCCAAGCCAAGCGCTTTATCAAAGGCAACTTCTTCAAAAACCCATCCAACCCTTCCAATCGAGAGTATTCCGGTTTCAATCTCTCTTGTTCAATGATAATCTTTTTCCAATAACGCTCCTCATTCGGATGCACTTTTTCTATTAAATAAAAGCGCAAAAAAATCCACAGCGATGTCAGCCAAAATGTATCGTAAGCCGTCTCCGAAAACAAAGACTTGACCAAATTCACAATATTAATATCCAAAGGAGTTTCATCCTCCGTTCGCACCTCAGTCGCCATCCTGCGGTAAACATTAATCACCGGATTGTGCTTCATCGGGTCCCAAAAACAAGCTTTTCCCCCAGGCTTTAGCACGCGGTGCATTTCGCGAATTGCCTTTTCTGGTTCCGGCAAATGGTGCAGCAAATTAGAAGCGTAAACAATATCAAAACTGTTGTCCGGGAAATCCAGCGCCATTGCATTCACCGTGCAGCCCTCTATTTTGACGCCGTTTTTCTCTGCCAATTTCAGAGCAACGTCTACCATGCCCTGGGAATAGTCGGCAGCCACACAATCTGCGCCTTTTTTAGCAAAATAAACGCTATTTTCTCCCGCGCCGCAGCCTAAATCTAACAGGCGTTTGCCTGTAATATCGCCCATTTGCTGGACGATAAATCTATTTTCTGGGGCGGTACAAGCTTCAAAGTAATCATTGACTCGAATGCCGTCAATATCGATTGTGGATGCCCAAGCATCGTGGAATTGTCGTTCTTTTTTTAAAGTTTCGTCTTGCATTTTTCAATAGTTGGTTCTTAGTAAAAAAAATAATTTTAAACCGCAGATGAACCCGGATTAACGCAGATTAATTGAGAGTTATCTGCTTCGATCTGGGTTCGTCTGCGGTTTGTTTCAAGAAAAATGGCTGACAAGAAATTTATCAGCGCTGTGCTTCTGCAACAACTTCATTTCTGATCTGAGTTGGCTGTTCAGAGGATTTTTCAGCGCTATGCTGCAATGCCTGATACAGGCGATTTAAAGCACTGATGTATGCTTCAGCAGACGCTACGATAATGTCGGTATTTGCTGAGTGACCGGAAAATACTTTGCCTTCGTGGCGCAAGCGAATTGTTACTTCGCCGATCGCATCTATGCCCGCTGTTACCGACTGTACAGAAAACTCTATCAACTCGTTGGGTACGTTTACCACCCGGTTAATTGCCCTGTAAATCGCATCCACAGGCCCAGTGCCGATCGCAGCATCGGTCAATTCTTCGCCCGCCGGATTCCGCACAGTGACAGTTGCTGTCGGGCGAGATTTGTCGCCGCAGGAAACTTGCACCAATTCTAACCGGAAAAGTTCCGGTGCTTGGTGCACTTCGTTATTGGCGATCGCCTCTAAATCCCAATCAGTAATCTCTTTTTTCTTGTCTGCCAAATCTTTAAACTTGACAAAAGCCTTATTTAGCTCATCGTCTGCCATTTCAAAACCCAACTCTTTCAAGCGAGTGTGGAAAGCGTGGCGCCCCGACAATTTACCCAGCACGATTTGATTTTCAGTTAAGCCGATCGACTCAGCATCCATAATCTCGTATGTCAGCTTATTTTTCAGCACCCCGTCTTGGTGAATTCCCGACTCGTGAGCAAAAGCATTTGCCCCGACAATCGCCTTATTTGGCTGCACCAACATCCCCGTCAAATTAGAAACCAAGCGCGAAGTTTTGTAAATTTGGCGCGAGTCAATATTAGTCAGCGGTTCCTCAGAATCCGCAGCCCTGCCCAAGAACGGATTATAATATTGACGCCGCACGTAAAGCGCCATTACCAACTCTTCCAGAGCCGCATTTCCCGCCCGTTCGCCAATCCCGTTAATCGTGCATTCTAACTGTCTGGCGCCATTTTTTACCGCTTCCAAAAAGTTAGCAACAGCCAATCCTAAGTCATTGTGACCGTGAACCGAAATAATTGCGCGATCGATATTCGGCACATTTTCCTTAATTCCGCGAATCAAGGTCCCAAACTCGCTCGGAGTCGTGTAGCCGACAGTATCGGGAATATTAACAGTAGTCGCACCGGCTGCGATCGCCCGTTCTAGAACCTGATACAAAAACTCCGGTTCTGATCGACAAGCATCTTCCGGCGAAAACTCCACATCATCCACAAAAGACTTAGCGTAAGCCACCATTTCCGGCACAATTTCCAGAACCTCAGCCCGCGTCTTTTTCAGCTTATACTCCAAGTGAATATCGGACGTAGCCAGAAACGTATGAATTCGCGCATTGGCGGCTGGTTTCAGAGCCTCTGCTGCTGTTTTAATATCCTCCTTTCTCGCCCTCGCTAAACCGCAAATTGTCGGCCCATTTTCTGTGCCAACCGATCGGGCTATTTTTTGGACTGCCTCGAAATCTCCCGTGCTGGTGAAAGGGAAACCCGCTTCAATCACATCTACGCCCAATCTCGCTAACTGGCGAGCGATCGTCAGCTTTTCATCCCCATTCAGAGATGCACCCGGAGATTGTTCTCCGTCCCGCAAAGTCGTATCGAAAATAATAATCCGGTCTTGACTTGGTTTAGTTTTCATAGCTCTAAAAAAGTGTTTTCCTGATTTTTACTTGTCCGTTTTTCTGGATTTTTAGCCTCCAGTCAGTCGATTTTAGATTTTAGATTTTAGATTTTAGATTTACTCCACAGATGAATCTGGGAACTTGAACCTTAGTCTAAAATTTTGGGCTACTGGCGGCTCCTATCGGAAAGCAAGTATGCGTTTTTGGGCGGGGGCACCAGTCCCCTGTCTCGCGCCAATAACGAATAATTAATAACCCCTAACCCATAACTACTGACTAATGACTAATGACTAATAACTAATGACTAATGACTAATAACTACTGACTAATAATCCATCTTCTCGATATGTTCCCTAATTTCATTTAGGTCTATATACCTATCTGTAGCATTTCGTAACTCTCTAGCAATCATTCCTTCGGTTGATACCACAGTAATATGAGTATTTTTTGATCGCAGCAGTTCGATCGCCCGCTCAAAATCCCCATCCCCGCTAAACAGCACAACTTGGTCGTATTGATCCACGGTATTAAACATATCAACCACAATTTCTATGTCTAAATTAGCCTTTTGAGAATATCTGCCCGAAGCATCGTCGTAATATTCCTTAAGAATTTTAGTGCGAACCGTGTAACCTAGACTGATCAAAGCATCTCGAAATCCCCTTTGATCTTGGGGGTCTTTCAGACCCGTATACCAGAAAGCATTAATCAAGATGACATTCGGCTGCGAAGTTTTGAAATATTCGAGCACCCTGCGAGGATCAAAAAACCAACCGTTCTTTTGTTGAGCGTAGAACATATTGTTCCCGTCCACAAAAATAGAAAGGCGGTTCATTAAGTTTGTCATAGAAACTTAGACCTAATAATTGTAGAAAGAAGTTAATCTAAATATCACATTTTAGCAACATGGAGCTAACTGAGGCAATAGATTAGACTTCAGAAAACTCCATCTCCCCAGTATTTCATATTTTCGGCTCTACCGCCAGAGGGTTCTTTTTACCCTGCTTGCATTTGAGCGAGGGGCCCTCACAAACTATACGCCTAGTAACTCAATACCGGCTGCCGTGTCAAGGTTAATGGCGCCTTCAAACTACCGCCGTACCGCCCTACCGCCAAGCAGGCATACCGAAGCGCATAGCAGTAGATTTTGCTCCCCTGATTTCATAGCGCAGACTACCTCCGCTTAAGCCTTTTTGCTTTCAAGAGCCCAGCGAGCTAACTCTGTCCGGTTGTGCAGACCTGTTTTGCCCAGCATATTGCTGACGTGGCTTTCGATAGTCCGCTGGCTGACATTCATCACGTCTGCGATCTGGCGATTTGCCATACCCTGCGCTAGCAACTGTACCACCTTTAACTCAGTGGGAGTCAATTCGACATTGCGGCGCGCCTTAATTTTTGTGCCACTCTCTATACCGGGATTTGAGTGGCGAATCAAGCGGGATGCTGCTTTCAGAGAAGATTCCACTTGGGCTACCAGTTCTTCTGGTTCAAAAGGCTTGACTATATAAACGTCAGCCCCAGTGCTCAAGCCTTTTACTCGGTCTGAACTTTGACCTTTTGCGGACAAGAAAAGAACCGGAATCCAGCTCGTGCGCGGGTCTTCTCTGATGTGTTTGACTAAAGTGTAGCCGTCCATTTCCGGCATCATAACGTCGCAGATAATCAAGTCGGGAACTTCTTGTTCTAGTTTTTCCAGAGCGTCTCTGCCGTTTTCTGCTGTAATGACGTTGTAACCCCGAAACTCCAAGTAGTCCTTGACCAGCAAGATCAAATTGGGGTCGTCGTCAACCAGCATCAGCCGTTTTTGTTCTCCTGAATTATTGTCCTTTGTCATGTTTATTCCCGCTAAAGTATCCCGCACACTTCCTTGTTTTCACTTCTGTTTTTTCGGTCAGTCCCCCGCCACCCGGCTGGGGGTGGAGGACGACGATCGACTGAAGGGATTGTGGTGAGGGAAAGCGGGGCGGGTATTACCGCTTTCCAACCTATAATCGACGGCTGTTTGTGAGTGTCTTACGACCTGGAACGCAGCCCAAACCAGTAATGGACGATGGCCCTGTCAAGATCAGCCTTGATTGATTGGAGATTCCCTAACAGAGCGCAAGTTAAATATCTTTAATCTCGATCGGTTCAATTTCAGGTTAATGCCCCGGTTTTAAATGATACTTCTGATATAGAGAAATTTAAGCAGACTCCCTACTTACGTATTTAACTGTTTCTAGTGTAGTTTGGCAACCTGCTTAGTGTCGGCCACTGAGAAATTTTTGCACAAAATTTCACAGTTCCTCCGATCGATTTTTTTTACTGTACCTTTTGAGAAACACAAGGAACACGGGAAGCCGCACAAGGAAGACAATAACCTAACTACAGTTTTATTGAGCTGTAGCAGGTGCGATCGCCCGGACGCCAAACTGTCTCAAATTCTCACCCTTAACCTTAAATTTAACACTTTACCTATAACCCTGTACTTTAAACAGCGCTATACTTAAATGTTTGCCTGTGCCTCAGCAGGCACAGGCAAAGGATGAGTCAAGAAAGCGTATTCTTGAACTACCTTTGAGTTTAGGAGATGTTCCTGAATAATTCTCTCAATGACGGGTGGAGTAACGTCGCGATACCACACTCCGTCTGGATAGACTACCATAATCGGGCCAGACGCGCACACTCGCAGGCAATTGGCTTTCGTGCGAAAGACGCAGGTTGGTCGAGTGGCACTTGGCTTGTCCAACCCCAATTCTTGCAAGCGTTTTTTTAAGTAATTCCACGCCTCCAGACTGGTTTGCCGATCGCAGCACTTGGGCACGGTTTGGTCGGCACAGATAAAAATATGCCGCTCGATTTGAGCGATTCCCAGGCTTTGGACGCAAGCGCTCAAGCCTTGGCTGCAATATTCCTCGTTATTTTCTGTCATTGTGTTCATCAATCAAAAGTAATTGGTTAGCGATTAAAAGTCATCACCACAGCCCCCACTCCCCCCACTCCTTCCTTCCAACTCATGCTCGGTTCGGGAACCCGTACTGACAAGTAAGTTGCGATCGCCCCTTTCTAGAGCTAAATTAGCACTCAGGAGTCGAGAGTGCTAATATGTCAGTTGTAAGTAGTCCGCTGTTGCTTTCATAGCGACCCTGACCCCTGACTGACGACAATCTGTAATCTGGAGATTTATTTATGGCAGCAGTATCACTGAGTGTTTCTACCGTTAAACCGTTAGGCGAGCGCGTGTTCGTAAAAGTAAGCGCTAGCGAAGAAAAAACCGCCGGCGGCATCCTTCTGCCCGACACAGCTAAGGAAAAGCCCCAAGTAGGCGAAGTCGCGGCCGTGGGCCCCGGCAAGCGTAATGACGACGGCACCCGCATTGAAATGGAAGTCAAAGTCGGAGACAAAGTTCTCTACTCGAAGTACGCCGGCACCGACATCAAACTCGGCACAGACGAATACGTCTTGCTTGCAGAAAAAGACATTCTGGCGATCGTTAACTAATTAATCATTAGTCATCAGTCATTAGTCATCAGTCATCAGTCACCAGTCATTAGTTTAAAGCGAACGCCGCCAAACAACTAATGACACAGGACAAATGACTAAAATCCATCATCCCCAATCCAAAATCTCAAACCCTCTCATCCCCAAAAACTATGGCTAAGCGTATCATCTACAACGAAAATGCACGTCGCGCCCTCGAACGCGGTATGGACATTTTGGCCGAAGCAGTGGCCGTAACCCTCGGCCCCAAAGGCCGTAACGTGGTTCTCGAAAAGAAATTCGGAGCTCCTCAGATCGTCAATGACGGTGTTACCATCGCCAAAGAAATCGAACTAGAAGACCATGTAGAAAATACAGGCGTTGCCTTGATCCGTCAAGCAGCTTCCAAAACCAACGACGCAGCAGGCGACGGCACCACAACAGCTACCGTTTTGGCTCACGCCATGGTCAAAGAAGGTCTGCGTAACGTAGCAGCCGGCGCAAATGCGATCGCCCTCAAGCGCGGTGTTGACAAAGCAACCACGTTTTTGGTGGAAAAAATTGCCGAACACGCCAAACAAGTAGAAGATTCCAAATCCATCGCTCAAGTCGGCTCCATCTCTGCTGGTAACGACGATGAAGTCGGCCAAATGATTGCTAACGCAATGGACAAGGTGGGCAAAGAAGGCGTGATTTCCCTGGAAGAAGGGAAGTCTATGACCACCGAATTGGAAATCACCGAAGGGATGCGCTTCGACAAAGGCTACATTTCTCCCTACTTCGTCACCGACACTGAGCGGATGGAAGCGATTCTAGAAGAACCCTTCATCTTGCTGACAGACAAGAAAATCGCTCTGGTACAAGATTTAGTACCTGTGCTCGAACAAGTAGCTCGTTCCGGCCGCCCGCTGTTGATCATTGCAGAAGACATTGAGAAAGAAGCTTTAGCTACCCTCGTTGTTAACAAACTGCGCGGTGTGTTGAACGTGACTGCTGTTAAAGCACCGGGTTTTGGCGATCGACGCAAAGCCATGTTAGAAGATATCGCCGTATTGACCGGCGGTCAACTAATCACCGAAGACGCCGGTTTGAAACTGGAAAATACCAAGCTCGACATGATCGGCAAAGCTCGCCGCATCACCATCACCAAGGACAGCACCACAATTGTTGCCGAAGGTAACGAAGCCGCCGTTAAGTCCCGCTGCGAACAAATTCGCCGTCAAATGGACGAAACCGAGTCTTCCTACGACAAAGAAAAGCTGCAAGAACGTTTGGCCAAATTGGCTGGCGGCGTCGCAGTGATCAAAGTCGGCGCGGCTACCGAAACAGAAATGAAGGATCGCAAACTGCGTTTGGAAGATGCGATCAACGCTACCAAAGCTGCAGTAGAAGAAGGAATTGTCCCCGGTGGCGGTACAACTTTGGCTCACCTGACTCCTCAATTGGAAGAGTGGGCTAACAGCAGCCTGAAGGGCGAAGAATTGACCGGTGCATTGATTGTGGCACGGGCTCTGGCTGCTCCTCTGAAGCGGATTGCTGAAAATGCTGGTTTGAATGGTGCTGTGATTGCTGAGCGCGTCAAAGAAAAGCCATTTAACGTTGGTTTCAACGCAGCGACAAATGAGTTTGTCGATATGTTTGAAGCTGGTATCGTTGACCCTGCGAAGGTGACTCGTTCTGCTCTGCAAAATGCCGCATCTATTGCTGGTATGGTGCTGACAACCGAGTGCATCGTCGTTGACAAGCCTGAACCGAAGGATGGCGCTGCTGCTGGCGCTGGCGGCGGCATGGGCGGCGGCGACTTCGATTACTAAGTCGATCGTTTGATGGGGCGGGCTTTTGGGCCTGCCCTGTTATATTGATAATTGTTACAGAACGGAACGTGATAGTTTCTCATCATTCCGCTCCTCAATAATTCCACATATTGAGAACCCAGGAAACTCTTGACATCTTCAAACAGAAGTTTTAAGATCGAACCAAAGCAATAATTAAATAAAATACTGTATCCCTACGCCGGGGCGGATCACCGCCTCGGCTTTTTGGGTTTTTACGGCTTTATTGCGATATCTTTTCGCTAAGTTTGGCTTGCCTTTCCCGCTGGGAAAACAATTTTCAAACTGCTCCGGTCGGAAGTCACAATCGTCCAGATATATTAAAAATAATGAGGAAGTCAAAAATGGCTAAAATACCTGTGGAGATAATTGCCAACGAAGCCTTAGTAGTTCGTGGTGGTCGTAATCATCCAGAAAATATTCAACGTGCCATAAGAACCCACCCCAGCGGCATCACAGGAATTTCTGTAGAATGTGCAGTAGAATTGTCTGTAGCAGAATTAGCATTAGCAATCCGTCATGGACAAGTTGGTGTTACCACAGTGGCGAAAGTTCGTTCGGAAGGTGGAGATGTCATCCGTACTTCTGGCAGAAGTTTAAATCATGCCACTCTCACTGGCTTAACACCAGAAAAAGCAAGTCTTCTGCTGACACCAACGATTCCTAACCTATCTAGGACTTAGGCAACTGGCACATAGATTAGGGCGCGTCAGACGCTAAAACCCTGGTTATATTAATCCATCACTTCGTCTGACGCACCCTACAAGCTCATCTAAAGGAGTCAGTTGCGTAAATTTCCCCATCATAAAAAATCTTAATTGTAATAAATATGAGTTCTCCCAGAATCTTTGCCGACTTTCATAATGCTGATGAACAGAGTCGCCTTCGTCTGAATTGTGTTGGTACAATTGAAGATTTAAGTCGCGAAAATATTAAATTGCAAAATGGTCAATTGCTCACCCTCTATAGCGAAGAATTAGAAGTGGATGGCGTGGTGCAATATTCTGAAGAGGAAAGTCTTTGGGTTGCAGTAATTGATTGGGAGCAAATTAGAGAAGTAGAGGATATGCTTTTTAAACCAACCGTCTAGTTAGGGATTGCTAAATATTCGTCCTTGGGAATGGAAATAATATGAATCTATCATTTAAAGATTTAAGGTTTATTATAGAAGCCATTGAACATCAAATCAATGCCTATCAAGAACGTTTGCAAGTAATTGAAGATGTAGATGAGGATGAGGCTGCAGATCTAGGGAACGATATTAAATTTTTAGAGCTTCTCCACGCAGACATGACGACAACTTTAGAGCAGAATACTTCTGTCAAAACTTTAAATTATGGTGAGGTTTCTTCGCCAGCTCAAAATGATAAACTTTCAGAAACATCCAAAAAAATATCGTTTCAAGAATTAGTTGAGTTAACCCAGAAGTTGTCACTTAGTGAGCGATTATTTCTAGTAGAGGCGATTACCTCGTCTGTGCGTCAGGAAGTCACTATTAGCCAATAATTAGCCAATTAAAGGAGCTTTAGAAGTTGGTGGGGATGATATACTGATTAATCGTAAAGTGAGCAGAGGTCAGGCAAATGTCAGCCACCATCACAATTAGCAGCAGCGAAATTCGGGAGATATTAAGGAATTAAGGGAATTTTTATTTAGTTTTTAAGACGTTCCAACAACCACCCCCACCAGCCATGAAACTTTACCATACTCCCATTTCCACCAACTCCCGCCGCGTGTGGGTCGCCCTTTTAGAAAAAAACCTCGATTTTGAATTAATAGAAATCCACTTGGACGGCGATCACTTGCAGCCTGAATTTGTGGCAATGAATCCTTTTCACCGCATCCCTGTTTTGGTCGATGATGGCTTCACCGTCTTCGAGTCTCTGGCAATTCTTGACTATCTAGAAACGAAGTATCCCGAACCGGCAATGCTCCCGAAAGAACCGCAAGATTTGGCAGTTGTGAAAATGGTAGAATTGGTCACGATTAACGAACTTGGGCCGGCCCTTTCCCCCCTCATCAGCGAAAAAATGGGCTGGGGAAATCCTGAACCTCAAGCAATAAAAAAGGCGAAGGAAAAAGTCAATACTGTGCTGGCATTTTTTGAAGGTTTGTTGGACGATCGCCCTTTTTTCGCTAGCAACAGTGTGACGTTTGCCGAGTGCGTTGCCGGCACCGTCGTGCCCTTGCTATCTTGGGTTGGTGTGTCCCTAGACGGCTATCCTAAAATTCAAGCTTGGTGCGATCGCCTGCTTGCCCGCCCCTCATGGCAGCAAACTCAATTCACCGAGGCAGATTTGGCGACTTTCGCATCTCGGAGACAAAAATTTCTCGCACAAACTGAAGTCTCATGAACTAATCAACTCTCAAGCGATCGCTCTTTTTCCTAGCTGTTTTCACCTGCATCCAAATTCCCATCGCAGCAATGGGGCAGCCCGCCGCCCGCTCGAACTACGAAGCAATTAACGCTAAACAGTTCCTTACCGATCGCAAAATTACCGTCTCCAATCCCAAAGATATCGCAGCAAAACTCTTTAGCAGTGACCAAGAATCTGAAGGCAGAAAAAGCGACCAAACTTCGGTTGAATATCCCACGCGAGAAACAGCCGTAATTGTCCAAACCGTCGTCGGTTTAGCTGACGATTCTGTTGCTGCAATGCGACACCGCATCGAACTCAGACTCCGGCAAAATAAGTGGGAAATTGTCTGGATTGGCCGACAATCGAAGTGTCAACCAAATCGCGGACACCAAAATTGGGCAAGTGGCCGCTGTCAGTAGAAAGGTCGATCGGCTTTTTGCTTAAATTTATTCATCCCGCGTGCCTTGCGAGGAACCAACCTAGGACTTGACGCCACTCACGAAAAACAGAGGCACAGAAAGATTCGCTACCGCTGCTTCCCGATAGAAATAAGTTATTGATTCGTAAGTCCCAGAAGCAGTCTGGGATCGGCGTTGTTCCCTGGCTGCGCGACAATCTTAAAACTATTTTTGGTGTTGATCGCTCTTTTAGTCAAAAAGAGCGATCGAACTCACAAGTTTACTTGCACATGATCAAATTTCCCGCCGAGATGAATCCGGCCACAGGGGCTGAAATCTCAACCCAATTGCGGTCTTCTCCATTCTTATCTTTCACTAACTGGAAATTCGGCACAAGCGCTACTTGACCGTTAGCCGGTACACCACCTTTAACCGCAGAAGTCTTGGAAGGCTCGGTGCGGATAGCTAGACCCCTCGGCGCTACGCGAGGTTCTACTTGGCGGCACAGACTTACTGGGCCCGTTGCTGGTGCTGGTGCTGGTGCGGGCGCTGGCTCTGGTGCTGGCGCTGGCGCTGGTGCTGGTGCTGGCGCAGGTGCTGGCGCTGGCGCAGGTGCTGGTGCTGGTGCTGGTGCTGGCGTAGCTGCTGGTGCTGGCGTAGCTGCTGGTGCTGGTGCTGGTGCTGGTGCTGGCGTAGCTGCTGGTGCTGGCGTAGCTGCTGGTGCTGGTGCTGGCGCTGGTGCTGGTGCTGGCGCTGGTGCTGGTGCTGGTGCTGGTGCAGGCGCTGGCGTAGGTGCTGGTGCCGGACTTGGGGAAGGAGTTTGACTAATTGTGCACGAACCTAAATTAGCCTCGTTGTTGGGGTATCCGGTAGCTACATACCCTTTTACGGGAGCGGTAATTGGAATCCAGAGGCGGCCGTCGGAAGCTTTAACAGAAGTAGCGCCTTGGGACACCGTTACCTGAGTGTTAATTGGTACACCGCCAACTCTAGGGGATTTGGGGTCTGGGTTCTGGCGAACGGTCAAACCTTCTTTGGGAGTGACTTTGCGACAAATGTTGCCAGCTTGGGCTATTTGAAAGGTGGCGCTATCTTCAAATGAACTATTTTCAGCATCCTGACTGGCAGTGGATGTTGATGGGGCGGCAACGCCGATCGCATTTGCTTGCACACTTCCGGCTGCGATCGCGATCGCGCCCAGCAATGCAGCGGGTTTGTTCCAGTAACTCAAGTTTTTCATTTCCGTTCAACTCCTCATCTGATCAAAACTATTATCTTTATTGCAGGTCAATATAGCAAAAAAATCGATTTGTCTTCCAGGAAAAAGCTCATATAACATTTTTTATGGCTGTACGTCAAGTTTTATATATAAAATTTAATTTTTGCTGAGAGTTAAGCCCAGACAAATTAAGCTGCTACGCCAATAAATTGTTCGTTATGGCAGAGCGGGGGAGGGGGAGAAGACGAGAGGGGGAAAGCGGGGAGAGCTCGTGGAGTGGGAAAGTCAACAGTCAAAAGTTAACTGTTAACTGTTTAAATGGGTGAGAGTTTACTAGAAATGCAAGTCCTTTCTTGTCCGTCAATATCTTGTCAGGTGTTGGTTAAACCCTTTAGCTGCAAGTGGTTGCAGTTGAATAATATTTTGCTGCATTTCCGGTGAATTCTTGGCAGCTTCGAGAGCGAGATGGTGGTCTCCATGCTCCAAGATGCTGCGTGACAGGCGATTGGTGCGATCGACCCCTTCGTCGTAGTGGGGTGTCGGAAGCCGGATACAGTTCTTCGAGCTCGCTCACATCACTCCACTGTCGATCGTACCTTAACTTAAACAGGACTTAGGCACTCAAGGGCGTTAAATCAAGGGCTTGAGACTTGTGTTGAGCGTAGCCGAAACATTGCTTCAATGCTTTGTCTTGGGAGAGAAAATCGTAGTACGTCCTTAAGTCCTATTAAAATTGTGGCAAACAGCGCAAATCGCTCGCATTGACACGATGGCTAGCGTCAATTTGATAAAATCTTCCAAAACGGAAACTTATCTGCTTGAGGCACAGTTGTCTTTTTGTGGCTAAAGCCACCGCGCGATCAGCGACAGTTACTGTAGCTGTTTCCAAACAGTTTTGTTCCTGTGGAGACATTTCCATTAAGGATTATAGTCCAATGGCACTGAAAAAGGCTTAATCACGCCCGCAGTTTAGCTTTCAAGACAGAGCGAGGTTCCTGCATTCGAGGATA